>NZ_JAUBTS010000126.1:0-6113 GCF_036705105.1 Microcoleus sp. B9-D4 | reverse complement strand
GTCAGTTAAGACTTAGGCTGGTCAGAATAGCTTGTAATTTCTTACAAGCTCAGTGGCTTTAGCCCTGAGTTCCTGACAGTGAGAATAAATACTTAGGAGAAAGTTACCAAAATTATAATACTAAATTTAATTAAAACTTAAGATTTATTCATAAATATTTTTTATATATCGAGAAATGCGGATAAGAGTATCACGAATTGCTACACACGTCAATAGATTTTCGATTTTTGATTTTCGATTCAGGACTTACGAAAAACAAAATATAGCGTTTTGTAGGGGCAATCTGCCTGTGGTTGCGCCTATTCTGGTAGATAGTTGGGTAAGTCCTGTGTATTCAGGGCGATCGTAAATTAGCTTTCAATCAGCGTTCAATCTGGATCAACTCCCAATTCGCGCAACTTAGCCGCCAATCGTTCAGCCCTTTGCCTTTCTTGGTCAGCCCTTTGGCTTTCCTGCTCAGCCCTTTGCCTTTCTTGGTCAGCCCTTTGCCTTTCTTGCTCAGCTTGTTCTGAACTCCACAGCAACAAATTACCTACATCATCCCACCAGCGCAGCCAGTTCATGGTTTGTCCCAACCTTTCCCCCGACCAAATCCCCAGATATAGTTCCAGTTGTGGAATCCACACCCGCCCCTGCTCATTTGCTGAATGTAAAACATACCGCCCATCTTGCAAATAGCGCACTTCTAAAATACCTTCGTAGGGGTCATAAGTGACATAAGTAGGTATTTGAAGAATCTGTTCGTAAAAGTGGAGTTTACCATAGGGCGGAGTTGCTCTGACCGATAGTTCTCCTCCCTCTGCTTCCGAGAGAAACTCCATCACGATCGCCACATTAGCACCATCAGTATGAGGAGTATAACTACGGCGAATTACCCCCTCTGCTAGAGGATGCACTTGGGGTACATAAAACCAGTCTGGAGCTTTGACAACAATCTTTTTATTGACTGTGGCGACTAACCCCAAATTAGAGGCCATCAGCATTTCTGGCTGGATACATCCTGCGGCTCCCAGTGCATCGGTGAGACCAGCGGCGAGAGAAGGTTGTTGAATATTTTCCACCGGATCGTCGGGTAATACGAAGTTAGCTGGTAGGGGTTCCCAGGTGACGGTTAGTTTGGCTTTGATAGACGGGGCTTCGAGTACCATTGTATTAACCTTCAACCAGAAATGTTTATGTAAATTTATCTATATTAACTCAAGTTGCTAGTTTCTGAATGGGATGGGGCGGGTTTATCTGATTTGTCGGTGGGTGTCATATATTTCGGTGAACCCGCCCCTACAATTATTTATGTTATGCCTGGGAATTGTCACCCTTGATTTAAAACATCGATTTTAACTATATAAAGAGAAAAGCCGATCGCCAAAAGATGCAATTAAAGTGCGATCGACTAATTGCGAGATCCATTTTTCCGGTATTCCCCCCTCACCGTAAAAAGCCCCAGCAAACTGTCCGTAAACCGCACCCGTTGTATCCGCATCATCGCCCAAATTCACAGCCAACAAACAGCCTTCAGCAAAAGAAGAACTGTTGTAAAAAGCCCAAAGTGCCGCCTCCAAAGACTTGACCACATAACCAGTACCTTTAATTTCAGGAGGTTGTCGCAATTTAAAAGAACCCGCCGCAATCTCATCAATCTCTGCTACCAGCGGGTGAGCTTCCCAATAGCCCGAAATCGGACAATATCTTTCCGAAAGCAACACATCTTTAGCAACTCCATTCACCGCCCCCGCAATTAAAGCACCAAAATAGCGGCAAGCATCCACACAAGTAGCAGCACCGTGAGTAGTTCTCGAACTTTCTCCAGATTTTTCTATTACTTCCAAAGGATTTGTAGCATAAAACAAAGGCACGGGAGCCAAACGCATAATCGAACCATTTCCAGCAGTATGAGCATCGGTAGAACCGCAGTAAGGTTTTCTTGTATCTTCAAACTTCCAAAGTGCTTGTTGAACCGTATTGCCAATATCAAAACATTCACCCGTACTGCTGAAATTTCCGTCTCGCCACCACCGCAAATAAGTTTCTAATTGATGGACTGGATCGAAACCTTTTTTCTCAATCAAACTTTCAGCTAAACAAAGCGCCATCGAAGTATCATCAGTCCACTCGCCCGGTTGCAGTCGAAACGGGCCGCCGCCAACCATATCGTTAATAGGTGTAAATGTTCCTGGGCGACAGAACTCTAAAGTTGTTCCGAGAGCATCGCCAACTGCTAAACCAAGAAGACTGCCGCGATAACGTTCTATTTGCTGCATATAGTAATTGAAAATTAATAATTAGTAAGCACGTTATTATTGAATTATCATAGCTTGTCAAAACTATTTCTCTCTTCTCCTCTCTATTCTCTTTCTCTGCGTCCTCTGCGCCCTCTGCGGTTAATAAAAAAAATCTTGTTCACAAACGAAGCTGAGCCAAAAGACCGATCGAGCTAATATTGATGTTAACCTGTCCATACCCGAACTCAGACCTGTCCATGACACCCGATGTTTTCCCCGGAGCCGCTGCAGAACCGGCCCCTCAAGCGACACCCGAAGTCAGCCTTGATATGCAAGTCCGCCTTAAAACAGAAGATGGACAGCTACTACTGCTACTCCCCTCAGAAACTAACACCAGTGAATTACCAACAGCCACGGCCTCGACTTGGACTGAACTTTGGCAGCAGCTAAAAGTCAGGCTGAACGCTGGAGAACGCTTTTGGCAGGCAAATGCCGAAGTACAATTGATGGCGAACGATCGACTTTTAGATATCCGCCAACTACAAGAAATCGCCGATGCCCTCTCGGAAGTGGAACTGCAACTCAAACGAGTCCACACCAGTCGTCGCCAAACCGCCGTTGCCGCAGCTACAGCAGGCTATTGTGTAGAACAGCAGCCTCCGGTTTCTTCCCTGAATAAAGCCACTTCCGAAAAACCGCAATCGCTGGCGGAACCTTTATATTTGCAGATGACAGTGCGATCGGGCGTAGAAATTCGCCATCCCGGCACCGTCGTACTTTTGGGAGACGTAAATCCCGGCGGCTCAGTCATCGCCGGAGGCGATATCCTAGTTTGGGGCCGTTTGCGGGGAGTCGTGCACGCCGGTGCCGGTGGCAATACCAAAAGCGTGATTATGACCTTGCAGATGGAACCGATGGTGATTAGGATTGCTAAGTATGTTGCCAGAGGCCCAGAAACCTCACCCGCTCAGTTTTTCCCGGAAGTCGCCTATGTGACGCCTCAAGGGATTCGGATCGGTAGAGCCTCTGATTTTGACAAATCGCAGTTAGTCGGGGGTAATGGTTAGTTGACAGTTGACAGTTGACAGTTGACAGTTGACAGTTGGCAGTTGACAGTTGACAGTTGACAGTTGGCAGTTGACAGTTGACAGTTGGCAGTTGACAGTTGACAGTTGACAGTTGTTAGTTGTTAGTTGGCATTTGTTAGTTGTTACCAATTAGCAATTACCAATTACCAATTACCAATTACCAATTACCAATTACCAATTACCAATTACCAATTACCAATTAGCAATAACTAATCTAAAAATCGCTTATGGCTCGCATTATTGTTGTTACATCAGGGAAAGGCGGGGTAGGAAAAACCACCTCCACAGCCAATCTCGGCATGGCTTTAGCTAAGCGGGGACGCAACGTTGCTGTAATTGATGCCGATTTCGGTCTCAGAAATTTGGACTTGCTGCTGGGCTTAGAAAATCGGATTGTTTACACGGCATTAGAAGTTCTCGCTGGAGAGTGCCGATTAGAGCAAGCTTTGGTGAAAGATAAGCGGCAGCCGCGCTTGGTGCTGTTGCCGGCTGCCCAAACTCGGATGAAGGATGCCATCAGCGCTGAGCAAATGAAGCAGCTTGTGGGGATGTTGGGACCAAAATATGACTATATTTTGATCGACTCTCCTGCTGGAATTGAACAAGGTTTTCAAAATGCGATCGCCCCAGCTCAAGAAGGGATAATTGTCACAACTCCCGAAATCGCTGCTGTCCGAGATGCCGATCGAGTCATCGGGCTGCTGGAAGCCAACAACGTCAAGAAAATCAACCTGATCGTCAACCGGATCAGACCCGCAATGGTGCTGGCAAATGATATGATGTCGGTGCAAGACGTGCGGGAAATCCTCGCGATTCCGCTGTTAGGCGTGGTTCCCGACGACGAGCGCGTCATCGTTTCCACCAACCGAGGCGAACCATTAGTATTGTCGGAAACGGCCTCTTTAGCTGGAACTGCCTTCGACAATATTGCCCGCCGCTTAGAAGGCGAAAAAGTTGATTTTCTAGATCTCAATCCCCGTCGGGAAAACTTCTTTACTCGCCTCCGCAAGTTCTTAAATACTAAAATTATGTGATGTGCTCATTGGCGATCGAGCTTTAACAGCAGCGACCGCATCACAAAAACTACCCCAAAATTTCCCCCACTCACACCAGTTCCCAAAAAGAATGAAACTGTAGACCAGCTCCCAACCTGACGGGAATCACTTATTCCCCCATCGAAAATCGAAACTCGAAAATCGAAAATGGTATGACGTTTTCTATGCCTAACCCTTGACAAACCAGCCCGACCCATGATACACACACTTCTCGAACGACTTTTCCCGCGCACCCCTGACAACAGCCGCGACGAGGTAAAACGGCGCCTCAAACTGGTTCTAGCCCACGACCGCTCAGAACTCAGCCCAGAAATGGTTGAGTCGATGCGCCGAGAAATTCTAGAGGTGGTGTCTCGCTACGTGGAAATCGATACCACCGGGTCTGAGTTCTCGCTGGAGAGCGACCAGCGGGCCACAGCACTAATTGCAAATCTTCCGATCCGGCGAGTCAGACTCGAACATCCACCGGAGAATTTGCCCAAGAATTTGCCCCCGAATCGGCCAGAGAATCGACCAGAATATGTACCGGAGTATGTAGTCGAAATTCTCCCCGAAACAAGAGAGTGATAGGGATTGAGATTTTATTGTCAGGCAAAGAGTTCGATTCGAGCCGATCGGCATTTAAATTAAAGTATAGCAACCGCTTTCGTCGGTTAGAAAATAGACATAGCTGGTAAAAGTATAGTCATTTATAGGCATGGGAGGCTTCAAGTCCCTCCCCATTCACTTTTACTTTGAGCGGATTGACCCGCCTCGGCTGAACTACGCAGCTCCCTATCCCATTGCTGAACGCATTTGGGATTGCTTTTCTGAGGATGTTGTACGAAGCGTTGATATCAGAATTAATTAACTGACCAGTCGATGTTTTGTACAAACCTCGCTTGATACGCTTACCAGTAAACATCGGCTCTTTTTCTGTTTTCCCGTAAACAGGAATTGGGTCTAAACCCAGAAAGCTACTTCTGGACGTGTAGGATTCTTCCTGCACAATTACTGTGATTCCCACCAAGCGAGCTTTGTATTCTAACATCTCAATTAATCGAGAGTGAGGAATACTGACAAAATTTTGGTTGGTTTGTTTACCTAGATTGATATCGGTTTTCCACTGTGCATTTTTGCCGATGACCAGCGTTCCAATTTGGTTCACTACCAAATGGTCAACAATCACGCGACTAGCATGATGCAAGTAATTATCAACTTTTTGATGGCGACAACGAGTTAAGCGCTGAATCCGGGGTGACGTTTTGCGGTTCCCTTTTAACTGGGATTGTAATCGTGAAGAGCGTTTGTTGTAGAACTGGTTAATCGATTTCAATGGTCGCCCGTTGATCAACAAAGGGGTAAAACCCGGTTGATTTGAAGTTAACGCCACTAAATTGTCCAGTCCCAAATCAATACTAGCTACAGAGTTGGCATTGCCAAGGGTGGACTCCGCTTCATCATAAATCACCTCAATTACATAGGAATCACATTTCGGAACCAGCCTAACTTGACAAATCTGGTTGGGATTGAGTTGGGTTTTAATTGAAAGTTCAGTGCCGGAAAGTTTAATGATTCCTTTCTTCAACTGTTTGCTGCTAATTGCTTGAATCGTGTAAACGAGAAGGTTTCGCCCTTTAGTCTTATCTTTGTACTTTGGCAATTTTGGGCGACCCGTGAATTTTGAAGAGTCAGCTTTGTAAGCTTTAACGGCTTCAAAAAACGATTTCCAATTCTTGTCTAGCACCATCAAGATTTGCTGACTTACTTTA
>NZ_JAUBTS010000125.1:0-6601 GCF_036705105.1 Microcoleus sp. B9-D4 | reverse complement strand
TATTTGATGAAGCCAGAAAAATGTAAAGGTAAAATAATCCATAATGCGTGAGAGTGAAATCTCTTTGACTTTGGGGACATTACCAACTTAGTGCTGCTCCATTTCAGTGTTCAAAAAATTGAAGAAAAAGCGATCTTGCCCACTCGACGAAGGGCGCGATCGCTTTTTTTCGGAGTGCGTAGGCAACGCCCGTCGTAGATATCGCTTTTCGTTTACTAGAGAGCCATTGATTGACGCGATTACATTAATTTTTCTTAATAAAAATTAATCTTTTTTGGCTTGTTCAGTTTGAGTAACTAAGACATAATCTGATCGAGGTAAATTATTCTATTTCCCCTTATCTATAGCCAGTCTAAATTATGTCTGGACACTTTGCCACATCATTGGTGCAGTTCTGCCCATCCTCTGGGCTAGAGATGAATGTTCACTTTTTCTTAGAAGAAAAGCCAATTAGACAAGAGCAGAAATTGAACACTTTAAGTAAGTATGTTCAGAAATATCCCCAAGGATGGAAAAAAAGATTAGAACTAGCTAATTTGCTTTACCAGATGGGAGACTGGCAGCAAGCCGTTGCCGAATATCATCAAGTGATTGAGCGACAAGCGCAATTAATGGGTGTGCGGCTGCAACTAGGGAAACTATTGCAGCTAATGAAACGAGAAAAAGAGGCAATAGAAGTCTATGAAAAAGCCTTGTCGTGGTACGAAAACGAAGCGACTCAGCATCATATCAAGGGATTGATTGCAGTTTGTCGGGGTGAGAGTGACCAAGCAATTATTGCCTTTAATTTAGCAACTCATTTAGAACCTGAAATAGTCGTTCACCGGCTGGCTTTGGCACAGGTGTATCAGCAGATAGAAAATCATCTTGGCGTGCTCAGTGCTGTGGAGCAAATTTTGGCAATCAACCCAGATGATGTTGTGGCGTTGATTTACAGCCATGATGCGAATCTGGCGGTGGGGGATATGAGCGCCGCAACAGAGCAGTTGAGCAAGCTTATAGCTCTATTTCCGAATGATTTTAGGGTACTGCAACGACAAATTGAGCAACGTCTTCAGATGAGATTAGTTTCTGGTGAAGAGGGGAAACTGACGAAAAAGATGATTACCTCTTTACTGCTACAAACTCCTCATGGGGCTGAGGCTCACAATTCTCTGGGCTATTATCACATTTTCCGGGGAGATTGGCGGCAAGGTGTGGAGGTATTAGCAGAGTTTACCGCCCAACACCCCAATCATCCTTATGGTTGGTATTACTATGGCCGGTGCTTATACGACACGAGAGACTATCAAAAAGCAGCACAGATGATGGCGAATGCTTATCAACTGTATCCCGATAATTGTGCAATTTATCAGGTCTTGTGTGAAATTTTACCGGCTGCCAAACGCTGGGAAGAATTGCGTTTTGTGGCAGAACAGATGCTGAAACGATTTCCTGAACGTTGGAGTGTTTGGGCGACTGCGGGGCGGGTGTTGGTGGAACACTTCAAAGAGATTGAACGAGGATGTAGTGTTTCTGAGCAGGGCACAAAACTTCAGCCGCAGTTAGTTGATACTTGGTTTCGTCATGGGCGGGTGTTGGCTTTGGCGCTTAAACATCAAGAAGCGGTGGAGGCGTTGGAGAAAGGATGGAAGTTGTTACCAGCGGGAATTTCTCTGCAATTCGTGCCCGTGGCGGTGTGGTTGGGGGAGAGTTATCGGGTGCTGGGGGATGTTGGGGCTAGTCAGCGATGGTGGAAAGTTGCCGGTGAGGGATGTCAGGAATTGAGCGCGTTTAACCCGGCTATGGCTGACTACTGGTTAGGGAGAACTTTGGTGGGGTTGAGGGATAAGTTGGGGGCGGTACAGGCTTATGAAAGTGCTTTGAGTCAGCAGTTGTTGTATCCGGCGCGTGGGGAGGTTGAGAAGAGTTTGCGGCGGTTGAAGGGTAAGGGGAGAAAGGGTTCTAGGGGTTGAGGGGGGATTTTTTGGGAATAAAATTTCCTTCGTAACTCGAAAAATTACTAAATTGGGATCGGGAAACGTCTAAAAGATGTGGGAAGAAAAAACCACCAATCAACGTAAATTTCAACAAACGAGGTATTGTCGTATGAGTTTTGTCAAAAAATTACCAGCGGTTTTAATCGCTGCGGTTGGAATCTCTTTTAGTTTCGCCGGTACAGCCTTAGCAGAAACGATTTTATTAGGAGAGAAGACTCTCGGTCCTCAAGAAACACTGGACTTAAGGCCAAAAGATATGAGGAATACAACGCTTTGCTTCCAGACAACTGATAACTTAGTGGGTAACCTAAAATTGCTTTATATCACCGACAGGGTGGGCGGAATAGACGTAAAAATAGAAGATTTACAGGCTAGCGCTAAAGAACAATGTATATCCAAAAGAATGGGTATATATCCGGTAAAGGTAATAAATATGCAAAGAAACAGGCCTGAGTTTAGTCGATCTGTTCGTGTACGTGCGACGCAAGAATAAAGAATTACGTCAGGAAGCGCGTATCTAAAGGCATAGGCTTGAAAAAGTCAGAATCTGACCAGAATAAGTATGTTTCACGAGTAGTAAAGCACGGTGGATTTATTGTCAGAGGATAAGTAGGTAGGCGCAAATAAACCTTGCTGTGTAACCGAATGTAAATCGGCTAGAACCGTAAGCGAATTGCGACGTTTAACGAACAATGACATACTTATGTATTTTCCCACTCATCTACTTAAATGTATCATAGTATTTGCGATCGGGTCTGACCCGATCGCAAATACTATGATACCTTGCTCCTGCGACAATTAATCCACCCTGCCTTCGGGGGGGTCAGGGGTGTCCCTGTGTCCCATTATTACTCACTCCTTTCTAGCTTTCCCAAAACAATTAAACTTTCTAAATCTTCCACAGCATCAGGCAGGAAATCTTGTACAGCCCTTCTTACCAACCGCAAAGCAGTTTCGTCAGCCCCTCCCAACATCCGCGTTAAATCCCCTATATCAATACCGCGACTAGCTTGTAGTTTCATCAAGACCAGATAAGGCAATCCGATAATTGGCAATCCATCGGGTGCTTTATTTGGATTTGTAATTGCCTCTCTTACCCAAGAATCTCTTGATTCAATTACATCAAAATAAGTACCATCAGGCAATTCCCAAGTGCTGCCACCAATGCTAAGTTCTCCCGTTCTCGTGCTACCAGCTTGCTCTAATTCTCGATAAAGATTAGCAGCATCTTGAGTTAATACTAAAATAGCCACGTCATCGGTCATTCTTTCAGGCATATAGAGCCGAGTAGCAATCCCTCCGACTACAACAAAAAGGGTTTTTTGAATGATCGTTTTAATGGGGAGCATCCCGAATTTGCAAATATATCCTACAAAATCGGGATGCTCCCGATCGGGACTTACGCGCTGACAAAAAAATAAGAGTGAAGTTAATCTATCACTCTTATTTAGCTTTGATGATATCTAACAATAGTCCGGACAGTTTTCAATCACTAACGGCAGAATGAGGGTTTCAGCCTTCTCAGTGAGGTCAAATGCTAACGGTAGAATGAGGGTTTCAGCCTCGGTCTCAAAAACTGTCCGGAGTATTGATCTAATATGATGTCCGTTTAATTAATGTGATGCAATCTTGTAGAGACTTAGTAGACAAACTCCCTACAAGAAAAGCATTCAGGCAAACATCATATTGTGTGGTTTAGCAACCGCCAGACCCACCGAAACCTCCCATAAGAGGTTTTAAAGATACTGAAGGCATTTGATTTAGTGTCACCGATAACTTAGGAGCAGAAAATTGCTGCTGCGTATGCTGCATTTGATGTTTAAGCTGATGGCCAGCGTGTGCCAAGTGAGCATTGTGACGCATTTGCTCCAATATGTGGTCGTCTTTTTTGGAACTCATGATTTTTTCCTCCTCTTGGGAGAGAGAAACAATAATCTGATCGTAGCTAGGCTAATTCGATATGTGTCCAGATTTTTCTAGGAAATGCTAATATAGAAAAATCTGGAAAAATCTTGACAAATCTGGATCAAATCTAATATAGTAGACCTACCGTTAAACAATAGTCCGGACAGTTTTTATAGGGCCCAATGGCTTAGGCTCGCTTGACTTCGCAGCCCCTGTGGATAATTAAATCAATGTCAGATCCACCCCTGACTTACATTTAATTCGACTTTTTTATGATCCTTGCCCCGCGTAAGCTTGTAGTATCGTTCCAAAAACTGTCCGGAGTATTGGTTAAATAATTATTCTCATAATGATTATAATATGCAATCTATGGATATTAAGGAAACAGTCGATCGCTTGGTCTTTGCGGAAACAGGTAAACACTTGAGCGATATTCAAAAGAAAGCAATAGAAGGAATCTGCCAAGACCAAACTTATGGTGATATTGGAAAAAATCATGGGTATAATGAGAAATATGTTGCTGACATAGCCGCCAAACTTTACAAAATTATCTCAACACAATTAAGATTACAAAAAAAAGCTGTTAATCAATCAACTTTTCTCAGCACAATAGAGGCAGCAAGAATGGAATATATTGGCTCACAGGTTGTTAAGGCAAATGATGTTAATGTTGTAGGCAATCATAATTTTAATATTTATTCAAATACTTCTAAATCCGAACATAATAATGATACTTCAGAAGCAGAAATTAATCCTCTATCTAATTACCAAGATTGATCAATTGCACCCAGAATTACTAAATTTTACGATCGCGCTTCCGACCTCGCTACCCTTTCAGAATGGATACTTACTCAAAATATTCCTTTAATTGCTGTATTAGGATTAACCGGAATTGGCAAAACTACTCTAGTTAAAAGATTTATTGATTTAAACAGTCAACAATTTGAAGTGATTATTTGGAGAAGCCTCAAATTTCCTAAATCATTAAATGATTTACTAACTAATATTTTAAATCGTTTATCCGATGAAAATAAAAGTTTGACAAATATCGAAGATCGATTAACTAAGTTATTTGAAATATTCCGTCATAAAAAATGTTTAATTGTTCTGGACAATCTGGAAAATATTTTTATTAAGGGTCAACTAGCAGGACAATATCAGCCAGAATATGGTGATTACAAAACTTTATTTGAAATGACAACTCAAATTGAACATCAAAGCAGTTTAATTTTGATAAGTCAAGAAAAATGTCGAGAAATGGTATCTTTAGATGATAATTTAGACATGATTAAAACGTTAGAATTAAACGGCTTAAATGATGTAGATTTTTTGAACGAGTTCAAATTAATAGAGCGAGAATATTGGTCAAAATTAATTGATTTATATGATGGTAATCCTTTATACTTAAAGCATATTGGAGCTTTAATTAAAGAGGTATTTTCAGGTAAAGTTAGCGATTTTATTAATGGAAATAGCACATTATTGAATGAGGATTTAAAGTCGGTTTTTAATCAAAAATTTATCGAACTGTCGCCAATAGAACAACAAATTATTTTTGCACTCACTCAGCCAAAACAATCATTTTCTATAGATGATTTGAAGTCGTGTTTATCTTCGCCTATAACCGATATTGCTGATGGTTTACGGTCTTTAAATAGACGGTATTTATTAAAAAAGATAGTAGAGGATGAAAGTTTATTTACTCTCAAACCCTTATGGATAGAGTATGCGATCGCAAATTCCCAAATTCTTCTAAAATAAGGTAATGAGAAAGGCGATCGCTTGTTTTATTATCAAGAAACTTCGAGCTCTGTAAGTTTTAGCCTGGATGGAAAGCAAGTAGCTATAAGTGGTAATGACGGTAAAGTTTTGCTGCGGCCTGTGAGAAACTTAGAGGGAGCATCCCGATTTTGCAAATAGACTGCCAGCAGCTAAAATCAAAACAGTAGATCAGGGAAAAAAATGAGCATAACTCCCGAAGAACAATTACGCTTATCAGCTTGTATTCAAGAAATAGCGCAAATCCTTTACAAAAATACAGATTCAGCAGAAATAGCTACCTTAGAAAGGCTTGAGAAAGTAGTACGTCAACAGATGTTAGAATATGTCAGCCCCAAAGTTGCCCTTTTTTTATCCAAAAAGTAACCAAAACGGTTAAAGGGCGATCGCGCACACTCAACAGTTGTGTAGGACGGCTCTTCATTACACAAAAACAAGCAAACCGCTTGGGGATCGAGCCTTACAGCCGTAGAAGTCCTCTGTTAGAAAAATGCTGTTTTTTACTTTCGGCTTCTGAGTCGTACCAAAATGCCTCTGTTGACCTAGCCACCCTCACAGGAGTCTATGTCAGTCATAGCAGTCAACACAGGCAAGTGCAGCGCCAAGAATTTTCCGTCTTGCAAGCTAAAGGTGCGATCGCACAAGTCAGCATAGATGGCGGTAAAGTGCGACTCCGAACAGAACAGGGACTTCCGTGTGAGTGGCGCGACTATAAGGCAGTACGCTTGCAAGACCTTTACTATGGCGCTTTCTTCCAAGATAACTTAAGCCTCACCGATTGGGTGAATAGTCAGCCGCTAACTAATCCTGTAATCTGTTTAGGAGATGGTCACTCCGGGTGTCTGGAATTTATTCAAGGAATTGACACTCCCTGTGCTGAAGCAACAGGGATTCTAAAGAAACTACCAAAAGGTAATTCTTGAAGGCGCTGTCAATGC
>NZ_JAUBTS010000124.1:0-6725 GCF_036705105.1 Microcoleus sp. B9-D4 | reverse complement strand
TAATAATTTATAACTCTGCAATTATACATTGTTGGGCTAATTTTAGCAATCTTTTCCTATCATTCAACACTTCTGCCTCCAAACAGTAGAAATAGAACTGTTATACAACTTTGAGTAAAACAGTTCTATTTCTGTTGGCGCAACTGCATTCCTGATCTGGCTAAGACAGATACATTTAAGCCGGACAGATGTGTTACTTTTTTGGGCGAACGAGAGCTACCATTCAAGTTGGTTGTATATAGTAGCCATAGTTTGTTGGACGATGAATCTTCCTATGAAGAGAACATCAAAACCTTGACAGACTACATTAGTTCGCTACATCAGTAATTAGGTTATGAGGGAGTGACAAGCCCTCTGAAATATCGTGGTTTCAGGCTTGCCAGTCCATTAATAATCACTCAATGTTGTAGAAGTTTGAGTAAAACAGTTATACAACATTGAGCGCCACTGAGAGCATGAAATTACTGAGCAGGAAATAGAACTAAAGTTTCCTAAATCAAGCAGGTTTTTCAGGATTTAGGAAAATTCGACAAAAGGCAACTATGATACTCAACAAATCAATTAAAAGAACTACGCTTATCTCGCTTTTTCTTGTTTTGATTTTAACTGCAACTTTTACCATCTGTGGATGGAAGCAGGCGATCGCATCTCCCCTAGTCGGTTCTAAAGAAGAAATGGGAGAATGGGAAACCATCCCAATGGCTCCTCCAGAAAGCCGGATGCAGTCTGTTCATACCGTACTCCTTCCCAATGGAAAGGTTTTGAGCGTTAACTGCAGCAGCTTTCGGAACACCCTAACTAAGAATGACAAAGGGGAATATGTCTTTATAGAAGGGGTGGGTTCAGGAGACTATGATGCTATTAACAATGCCTCCCTTTTCGATCCTAAAACCAAGCAATTTGAGCGCATTGCTTCTCCACCTGCAATGCAATATATGGAGAGCAACGATTTATTTTGTGCTGGTCATTTGCAACTAGCCGATGGCAACCTCCTTTTTATTAGTGGAACAGGGCGCTATTACCCTGGCGGACGATTTACAGGATCTAGGCAAGCCAATATTTATAATTGGCAAACAGGCAAGTGGTCGCCTGCTGGTAAACTTAAAGAGGGGCGTTGGTATCCAACTTTAGTGTCCTTAGCAGATGGCAAAATTGTAATTTTTTCGGGTCTAAAAATTAATGCCCCCAACCAAATTAATCCCAGTATTGAAATCTACGACCCTAAAACTGGAAAGTTTCACTACATCGATCTTACAGCAATCGATAACAGTCCCTTCAACACCTACATCGAAGGGGCTGATGGTTACGATAGCATTGACCTCTATCCTAGAGTTTTTCCAACTGCTGACGGTAGACTTTTGATTACTGGGGATGAAGCTGGCATTGCTAATGTTTTAGTTCAAAGTAAAAGCAAGAAAAGCTATTTAATGTCCCTCCATGAAGACGCAGCGGGTAAATTATCTGTCAGCTTTGAAGTTGGGCCTGAAAGATTTGAAACTTCTAAAGCTTACGGAACTGCCATTCAAGTTCCCAACTCTGAAGATGTATTACTAATCGCTGGGATGATTGGTACCAATGATATTAATTTTGGACGTGGAGGTAAAACAGATAACTATCCAGGATCTAAAGTTGCCTCTAGTTTACAGCGTTGGGTGTCTCCCGAACAAAGCAAAGAAAAGAACGGCAAGTGGGAAAATGTAGAGAAGTTTCTAGAAAAACCTCGCGCCAATGTGGAAGCAGTGATTCTGCCCAGCAAGGAAATTTTAGTAGCCAATGGTGGTGAATATCCAGAATACAAGCCTATCTATGAGCCTGTACTCATGACTCCTAATTCCCAGGAGCCAGGAGGCTACAGCATCAAGTCAATGAATTCAGCCAAACTACCCAGACTTTATCATAATGGAGCTATCTTGTTACCAGATGCTCGTGTTTTAACGATTGGTGGTAATGGTAACCGGGTAGCACGGGAAAAAGATGGAACACTTCACGTTGACATCGGGCGAGATGCTGCAAACAACTTCATCCTAGCAGAGCTAACTGACAAATCAGGTCAGGCTAAAGAGTTTAGTCTGGAAGAGTATTACAAATCTCCTCAAGGTTATTTTGCTAAGGGTGACACAGAGCCCTTTGTACCTGCTGAAATTTGGCAAGCTGAAATTTTTAGTCCCCCCTATTTATTCAAACCGGGTTCTAGACCTGAAATTGTAGAAGCTCCTAGCATTCTCAAATATAGCCAATTGGACAAGATATCAGTCAAGGATGCTACGCAAAACGGTTCTTTAGTCTTGGTCAAACTGGGTGCAGAAACTCATTCTTTCGATTTTGGGCCGCGATTGGTTGAGTTGCCGATTGAAAAAATAGCTCTGGGGGAGCAGTCTGAAATCGACTTTAAAGCACCAACAAACCCCCATCTTTACCCGCCCGGGTACTACATGATATTCTACCTCAATGATGTAGGCAAACCTTCCCACGCCAAGATGGTGAAGCTAGAAGCTGCTGCTTAAAGACATCAGAGTTTACGCGCGACGAGGCTAGAAAGCCGATTTATTCATAGATTTATGTTGCCAAACCCACAATTTTTCATAGAAATTAAGTTTCTTTACGTAAGCCGTAAACCTCATCAATATTTGTCATCTATTGCGACATCACCACCGCAGCAATAGTCCGGTCTAAACTATAGAATAAGGGAGTCAATACAATGACACTAACAGACGAAGATTTGCAAAGCCTACCTGGCAATGGCGAAGGTATTGACCCAGATAATCCGGGTAAATATAAAGAAGTGCTTGAAGATTTACAGGGCAACATTCTCAACTCTCACGGACGAGATTATAGCGTGTATCTGTTTTTGCAATTCAAGCCAGAGCAAACAGATAGGGCAAAGCAGTGGATTCGAGATTTCGCCCAGAAGTATGTAAAATCTGCTAGCCAGCAGACAGATAGCGCACGTCGGTATAGAGAAGCTCGCATCAATGGCGGTGTATTTAGCAACTTCTTTTTATCACGTAAGGGTTATGAGTATCTGCAAATTCCTCCCGCCAAAATCCCTAGCGATAAACCTTTTCGTTTCGGCATGAAAAATTATGCTCTTCAGAATTTGTTAGGCGATCCATCTTTTAAGGAATGGGAACTAGGGTATCAATCCGACATTCATGCCTTAGTAATAATGGCAGATGATAGCTTAGTATACTTACTACAAATAGTTAACCAAGTGATGCAAAAAATGCGTCAAATCGCCGAATTTGTTAACCGAGAAGATGGTTTTATCATCAAAAATTATCGAGGACAATTTGTTGAATATTTTGGCTTTGTTGATAATATCAGTCAACCTTTATTTCTCAAACTGGAAATTCAACTAACAAAAGAAAAGGGCTGTGACTTCAGCAAATGGGACCCTAGAGCTTCTCTCGATCTGATCTTAGTTAAAGACCCCAACGGTAGGACAGAAGACAGTTACGGCAGTTATTTAGTCTTTCGCAAACTCGAACAAAATGTCAAAGGATTTCGTGAAGACCAGCGAAAGCTAGCTAACAAACTAAATATAACTGACGATTTAGCTGGTGCGATGGTTGTCGGTCGGTTCTTCGATGGAACGCCACTCACTCTCAAAGATCAACCTCTGTATGCAAACCCAATACGACCGTTGGATACCCTCAACGACTTCGATTACAGTGATGATACACAAGGAACAAAGTGTCCTTTTCACTCTCACCTCCGTAAAAGTAACCCGCGAGGAGATACAGGACGTATAGAATCTTCGGTTAGTTACGAAGATTCCTTACAATTAGAAAGGCGGCATCGCATCGCTCGTCGTGGTCTTAGTTGTGGAGAAGATGACGTTACCAAAGAACCTGAAACAGGGTCAGGATTGCTATTTTTGTGCTTTCAAGCTGATATTGAAAATCAATTCAATTTTATGCAATCAGCATGGGCTAATCAAAAAAAATTCTGCCAAATCAATGTGGGGCATGATCCGCTGATTGGTCAGGTTAGCGGTAAGGCATCTGGTCAACCCATAGGAACTCCGAAATGGCCGAAAAAGTGGGGGGAATCGGAAACCGAACAATATGACTTTAGCCTGTGGGTTACAATGAAAGGCGGTGAATACTTTTTTGCACCTAGTGTCAGCTTTATCAAGAATATAGGACTTACATAAAGTCTTTATTTTTAGGGTGTGTTAGCGGAGCCAAAGCATGGTAATCTGCCATATAAACAGGCAAATTTTGAATCTTTAAGTTACGGGCACGCTCTCAGGCTAAATTCAGCGAATAGTGAAAAAAATTGGATATCGTTTGCTTTCAAGCTTATTCTCAATTAGAGAAGTTTAGCTAACAAATACAAAAAAAGGAGTTAGGTATGGTTAAACTCAAAGAAATAATTATACAAATCGCCGAAATTGTCACCTCTTTTCCAAGTTTTATTGCCCAAATTTGGGAAAATTTCTCCTCCCTGAATTTGAAGTTAGTAACAATTGGATTATTAGTAGCAAGTTTGGAGCTATTAGCACCTATGAGTGCTAATGCTCAAGGCAAAGTTGTGGCTGATCCTGCTCAAGTCACAGTGTCAGGGATGCGTGGAACTGTTGCAACTCGCAATATCGTCCTGCAAACTGACACGCCGATAAATAATTTGCAGTTAATCCCCTTGGATTTGAATAGGAGTGATGGGGATAGTATTTTTCCGGCACAGGCAATTAGTGTGGAAAAACCTTCGGTCAGTTCAACCAACCAGAATCTCATGATGACGTTGGTAAAGTTTGACCTGAATAAAGTCATTAGAAGTGGAGAATTTAACGGAAAGCTGTGGTTGAGTTACCAAGATGGAGAGCAAGTTATCCCTGTAACTATAAAAGTGAAAGACCATTGGTTTTTACCATTACTCATCTTGTTAGTAGGGTCAGCATTAGGCATCAGTGTTTCTATTTATCGGACTCAAGGGAGACCGCGCGATGAAATATTAGTCCGAGTTAGCCAAGTTCGCATCCAAATGCAAGATGATGCAGATTTTATCAAATTTGAGGCATTTAAAGCGAGAGTGGAAGGACATTTAATTGATGTAAAAATGGCGCTTCAAGGGGAACGCTGGGACGAGGCTAAAAATGCAGTTCAGCAAGCAGAGTTAGTCGAGAGTAAATGGCTCAAAGGTCGTGCTGATTGGTTGGCACAGTTAGGTTATTCTGATGAAATCAAGCAGCAGTTACAGGATCTAGAGCGGAGCATTCCTTTTGTACAGACGGTGCATCGCAGTTTGGAAGATGCGCTAAGAGACGCTCCCGATTTAGACAGTCCCGTGCAATTGCGCGATCGCCTCCAAGGATTAGCTGAACAAGTGAATTCTTACCTTTCACTGCAAGCTAAGATAAAACAACTTTATAGTTTGAGCGAGGAGTTGTCTGTTGAACAGGCAAAAAATTGGCAGCCTAAAATACAGAATTTAGAACAGCGGATAGAAAGCTTACAGCCTGCTGATTTAACAAAAGATGCTAATTTAAGGGATGAGGTAGAAGGGGCGATCGCGGAAATTACAGAACTGCTTTCGCAGCAAGCAGATATGGTAGATCCGACAGAACTCGATTTCGGGGTAAACGTAACGGGGGCGATCGCCAAAGGAGTCCAAATCCGGGATATAATGATAAATTTACTGGGAGCCGCACCCTCTACTAGCTTAGTGAGTTGGGAAGAGCAAGCGTCGGGTGCGAATGTACGTTTGAAGGTTTTTACTGTGACTAGCTACATAATTGCGATCATGTTTTTAGCCGGAGCAGGTTTTAGCCAACTTTATGTTGATAAACCTACTTTTGGAGATAATCCTTGGAACGATTATTCTGCACTGATGGCTTGGGGTTTTGGAGCAGAGGCTACCAGAGATGCTGTTACAAAGGTGGTGCAGGGGTGGAGTTTACCTGGATTAAAGTGATGTTCAACTCGTTTGTATCAAGGGAATAAATTTTCGATTAAGCAAGTGCTGAAATCGGTAAATTTATTAATCGGAATAGATAAAATCACATTCGAGGTTTTTATCCTCATAAAGCTCGTTCCAAAACTCTGAGAATGTGCTTGTGTAGTAAGGGAAAACTATACATAGTATTCATAAGGGTAAAGAAATAGAACAAGTCATTCAAAATGCGGGGGACTATTAATATTTTTACCCCCGTATTCTTCATTTTTTTGCCTCCACAAAATGGATGGTCAAAGGTTAAAGGTATTCTTCGTTGTCAGAGTACGAGAACATATAAACCATTGGCGAAGGGTTCTGGGTAATCGCATTTGAACTCTCTTGGTGAACCAGACCTCTGTCTTGTGGTTGACCCACTGCTGTTATTAGACCTCATTTATTTGAGAAAGGCTATAGAGACATTTACGCTCCGCTTTGTCAGCTTTGACAACAGCTATATCTTATAGATTTGTGCGCTGGGTGCAAGAAAATATGGACGTATTTACTATCGACAAAGCCAGTTTGTGCTTGGTTTGGGCTTAAAATTTGTTTAATTTATGTTGGGTAAAAAGACCACTTAAGATTTTATGTTCCTATGCTTTTTTATAATTAGGTTAGACCATTTTTATATTGACGTTATAATTATTGTTAATAAAAACAGATTATTTGTGATCTGACCAGATAGAGAGCGAGAGATAATGAGAGGAAATGACCCATGAACGTCTTTGAGTTCGAGATTACCATCCAGAGCAAATCAGGCGAGAGTAGCTGGCCGATTGTTGTCAGGTGCA
>NZ_JAUBTS010000123.1:0-7142 GCF_036705105.1 Microcoleus sp. B9-D4 | reverse complement strand
TTTCTACCATCCCTAGTTTGCACTCTCGTCAAAGGAATATTTTGATAAATTTCCTCAATCGGGACTAGAGAAACAATTAAAGGACAGGCGTTGATAGGTGTTCTCGTGGCTGACCACCACCTAAATCTTTCGCCAAGTCGGTAGTTGTACTGCCGACGACAGAGTTCTAAGTGAGCCACCATCGTTGTTAGTTGGGCTTTTGTGGGTTTGAGGCGGTATTTGTACGTGAGTTGCATTTTTTAACTTCTTTTTTTCGACCTTTGCATAGTATAGTTTGTGTATGTCCACAATGCAACACCAAAACTTACCATTTCACCACTTAGGAAGTACATCGAAAATCAAGATACTCCCGAAGATTGATTCATAGTGGCTAAGTCTAATTGTCGGCTTCCGTCCGCGACATCCGACGCTTCTTTCCATCACGCGGGCGTAATTTATTCGGGGGTACTTCGCGCAGCGCTCAGATGTGTCCCCTCTAAATATACCGAGGGACTTCCCGGCTGGTAGTTAAAGTTACATCAGCGCACACCTACCTTTCTATTTTGGAGCATCCAGCCGCCTGATGGCGAGCCGATCGCCCTAATCGGCGTTCGGAAAACCCGCTAATGAGCCTACCCACCACATTACCCCATCACCCTGCTGTCTATGCCTGATTGCCCCCGCTGTCACCAACCTGTAGACGCCCAAGCGCTCGCCTGTCCACACTGCAAAATCCCCCTCAAAGCTTTCGGTCATCCGGGTATCCCTCTTTATAGATCAAAACCCGAAGAATTTCTGTGCACTACCTGTATTTATCACGAAGACGACACTTGCAACTACCCGCAGCGTCCCTTTGCCAAAGAATGCACGCTTTATCACAATCAAGCTGAGCCACTTGTGCCACAGACGAGCCCTTACAGCAGCGGCGGCTGGCTGCAATCGATCAAAAATTGGTGTCAGCGCCATCTGGTTTGGTTAGCATTATTAGGTTTAATTATTATTAGCATTGCTCTGTCGATTTAATCGGATTGTACAAAGCGTAGAATAGAGATATCTCTGTTAATCTGGGTTGCTCTATTATTCTCTAAATTATTCATGAGCTACGTATTCGGCATCGACGGCGGCGGCACTAAAACTATCTGCCTTTTAATGGATGACAACCACCTTGTTTTAGGACGGGGTGAAGCAGGGCCGTCAAATTATCAAACCCTGGGAATTGAGACAGCAAAACAATCCATCCAATTGGCGATCGAACGAGCAGTTCTGTCCGCTAAAATCGAGACGAATAGCAATCTCAACATAGAAGCAATTGGTCTGGGACTAGCAGGCGTCGGGCGTCCAAAAGATCGTGAAATAGTGCAATTTGTAGTGCAGAACTTGCAGTTGACGAATACTTTACCAGTAACCCGATCGTTCCTGCCCAGGAATATAGTAATTAGCAGCGACTGCGCGATCGCACTTGCTGGCGGTACAGGTTATCCAGTGGGTATCGCCGTTATTTCAGGAACCGGTTCGATTGTTTTTGGGCAAAACCGTCAAGGGAAAACTAAACGAGTCGGCGGTTGGGGATATATTTTAGGCGATGAAGGCAGCGGATATAACATCGCCCTTCACGGTTTGCAAGCTGCTTTGAAGTTCTATGACGGACGTGAAGATTTTACCATGCTTGCGGAAAAATTTCAAAAGCATTTAGGCCTCAATAACCTAGAAGAATTGGTAGAAGTCGTTTACGGGCGCGGTTGGGGAGTCAAAGAAATTGCTGCTTTAGCGCCGATTGTCGATCGAGCCGCAGCAGAGGGCGATCGCGTCGCTGACTGCATTATCAATAATGCTGTAGCAGAATTAACCTATTCAACCAAAATAGCCATTTCAGCGCTATTTAACCAAACAGAAGAATTTGAAATTGTGATTGTAGGAGGTGTGTGGGGTGGAGAGGCAAATTGCCGAGGTCGGTTTGAAGCAGCCATAAGTGCGATCGCCCCACAAGCTAAGGTTATTTCGCCCCGATACGAACCAGCTTTCGGTGCTGGATTGCTAGCTTTAAACGCTCTCAACAATTAATTGTTGACTGTTGACAAGCGAAATATTTTACACCTACTTTCCAGCTTCCCGATCCATCTGTGGAGTCAAATCTCAAATCTCAAATCTCAAATCGACTGGCTGTTGAGTGTTGACTATCTTCCTTATCTTCCCGATCGCCCCTGTCTTGCGGATTTTCTCGATTTTTCCAAATTTTAAAATTCTTGATTATCGACCTTATCTTCCCAACTGGTAGAATTCCAGCCTGCCATAATCAAAACATCAAATGAATGCGAAACCAGAAACAAATTTAGCAGTAGTGCGTTCCTAAGTAAACAAAAACCGAAGCAAGGAGACAATTTATATGATTACTTCTCAAAAATGGCGTTCAGCAACAGCAGCAATCCTCGCACTGGGCATTACAGTTGGAACCAGCGCGCCGCTGGTGGTAGCTACTCCCGCAGAAGCCCAACAAAGAATTTCCCAATTTGATAGCATCCGAATTCCGTCGGGCAGTGTAATTCCAGTTAGCTATGAAAAAGACAAAATAGTTGTCACCCGCGAAGAAACTTCACCTTTAACTTTAACAGTAGCGCAAGACATCCGCACACCTCAAGGCAGAGTATTAATCCCCGGAGGCAGCCAGATAGTCGGGGCACTGCAACCTGTCAGAAGAGGCAATCAAATCGGCACTCAATTTGTTGCCAGAGAGTTAATTATCAGCCGCCGCCAACGCTATCGGATTGATGGCTATTCGGGAATTATTACCCGAACCGAAAGAGTCCAAAAAGGTGCTGGCACAGGTTCAGTAGCGCAAGGTGCAGCCTTGGGTGCAGCAGCAGCAGCAGCACTAGCAGGCATTACCGGCGACAAAGCGATCGCGACTGAAGAAGTATTAGGAGGCGCTGGGATCGGCGCTTTAGCTGGAGTATTGTTGGGGCGGCGCAGCGTTGACGTGCTCGTGATTCGCCCGGAACAAGATTTGGCAGTAAGATTGCGATCGGACATCGTGCTCCGCTAATATTGGGATATTCGGATTAATTATTTGCAGTAAAACATTGTCGATCGCTAACTTGTGGTCTCCAGATAATTGGCTAGGCATACTGTTAAGGTTATGCCTAGCCATGTTTGTTGGCGGAATTATTGGATGGGAGCGCCAACTCAGAAACAAACCAGCGGGATTGAGAACTCATATGCTAGTAAGTATGGGTTGTGCACTGTTTGTTTTAATGCCGCTGGCAATGGGTAAAAATGAAAACGGAGGAGATGCTGTAGCGCGCGTAATTCAAGGCATTGCTGCCGGGATTGGGTTTTTGGGAGGCGGAGAAATCCTGCGGCAAAATCGACAGGAAATAGGCAAAGTTGAAGTTCACGGGCTCACCTCTGCCGCCGCTATTTGGGTGTCAGCAGCTTTAGGAACGGCTGCAGGATGCGGGTTGTGGCAACTGGCCTTAATTGGCGCTTTAATGTCGCTGTTTGTTCTGAGAGTAATTAAAGAGTTAGAGCGTCGAAGTCGTAGGAAATAGTCTCAGTGGTTATATAAAAATGGGTATTATAACCGTTATAACGTTTATAGTGACGACGGAAGTACGAGCTAGTTTTATGACGGTTAAAGTCCTCACTACTAACTAATTTTATTGCGCTCGATGGAAGGCAAATCATATTAGCTGTTTCATACCAAGTCCAGTTAATCATTGATCATAAATTGTTTGCCATCATCCCAGCCATACCTGTCAAGATGGTGAAAAAGGGGCGTTACACAATTTGAGGATGATTATTGTGGGCATTGGTGTCAACAAACACGTTAAACCATCAGTCCGGCAAGGGTTTCAACAAGAGCCTCAAAGCGAAAGTCCTCGCTATGAGGACTAATGAGTTCTTCAGTCCTCTTTGAGAGGACTTTAGCTATAAGCCCCGTGGAATTCATTCCCTGGCGGACTGCCGGGTGAGCGGGAGGACTGGCGGACTAAAAGCTTAACTTGACACTAATATATTGTGGGGTGTTCCGCCTGCTGTGAAAATACACGCCTTCGGGCTACGAGAGCCCATCCCACAAAAAAACAATCAAAATCCACTTAAATATTCATTTAAATATTTATGTCAATTTTAGTGAATTGCCTCAACACCCATTGAACCAAAATACCAATATTTTTTAAATTAATTAGTATATAATTCATCAAAATAATTATCTCTTACCAGCATTTGTTGAATAGAAAAATTAATAGTTATCTTGCCCGCTAACTGAATAAAGAATTAATTCCTATCCGGGAAAATTGGCATTTTAATCACTTCCAAAGACTCTTGCCTCACGCGACCCGCCATCGCAGCTAACTGCAAGCTCATAAAAGCATTCAAATCTTCCAAATCACACTTGGCTGAGGAAAAAATCTTCTGCATTTCATTTTCTGCTTCCAAACTCAGATATCCAGCGGCAATAGCTTGTTTTACAACTTCACGAACCTGCACGGTAGAAAAGTCCCTTACTAAATTTTAACTAATCAAAAGCCAACTAATTACTAACAGGAAGTTTCGGAAGCCGTCTCGCCAAAGATTTCAAACTTTTTTAGCTCGCGAGACTCTTGTTTCACTCCTCCAGACATAGCTGCTAGTTGCAAAGCCATAAAAGCATTTAAGTCTTCCAAGTCATATTTGGTGGTAGTTAACATCCGCCGCAGTTGATTTTCGGCTTCAAGGGTTAGATAGCCTAGAGCCAGAGCTTGCTGGGCGAGGTCGCGAATTAGTACCATAACACTTTGGGATTTTATTGGTTCAAGCATCAGTATCAACTGTTTTCACAGAATCAGCAGTGACGGCTATTGCTCGATCGGTGTGACATTGTTACTGGCCACTCGTGACAGCCGGAGTCGCAGAGTGTGACTAAGTATTTGCACGCTTGTGACGGCGATCACGCGGGGGATGCCAGAGGAGGAGTCGGAGTGTGGGGAGTCGGAGTGTGTCCGGGTGTCTGGGTGGGGGAGTCGGAGAGTGTCCGAGTGGGGGAGTCGGAGAGTGGGAGCATTTTTCTTCTTCCCTCGGACTAATGACTGATGACTACTGCCTTCTACCTTCAGAAGACGCTCAACGTCTATAATCAGCAAGTTAAATATTTACGGCAAGACATATGGAAGCACCACATAAAGATTTGCTACAACAAATAGCCCGACTATCGGAAACTTATGCTAATTTGGCCGATCGCCTATCCCAAGCAGCAAAGCAACTGCAAAACTCCGGCCTTCCTCCCTCTGACAGCTTGCTGCAAGAAGTAGCCGCCTACAGCCGCAACTTTGCCACAGTCCAAAAACAAGCTCTCGAACTCAACAAATCCCCGATCGCACCAGGGGAAATTACTTCCCTCAAAGACATTCAAAACTTAGTCGAGACTGCCTCCGCTTCTGAAGGAAAAGCAGAAATTCGCGATGCAGCATTGAAAGTGATCGATCGAGTATTGGCGATCGCCCACCGCGAACAAAGCGACTTCGCGCCCTTACAATCAGTTCATGCCAGAGCCCGCGAACTGCAACGCGCGATTTCCGAATCCACCCCAACTCAACTGCATTCCGACGCAGAATCCTTAGTCAGCGGCAAACACCCAGTTTCAGCAGTGCTCGCCCTGGTGGAACAGCAAGACAAATTAGATGACGAACAGTGGGTCATTCTCGAAGAAACAGTCAGCGCCGCTTTTGGCAAACAAATAGCCGTAGCCATTTCCAGAGGCAAATTAACCATTGCTGAGATGGTAAAAGCAGCACCTGCAAAAGTCGAACCAGCATTTAAAGCAGCGCCAGAACAAAAAATCAGCGCCGAACCTTTGCCAGAAGTGATTGTCATCCCGTCAGGAAATGTGGCACCGAAACAAGTTACAGTTGCGCCACAGATCCAGATTTTGGAATCCCCCGCACCTTCTGTCCCCATGCACGAGGTAATTATTGTTCCCAGCGTGGAAGTACCTAAGTCTCTTCAGACAACCGGTTCCGGGAACATTGTTTTTGGCGCACCCCGGAACCTTCAACCAGCGGTGGCAGTAGAGGGCGGTTTGGGAATCAAAGTTTTGGTGCACATTCAGGGAATTGGCGATCGAACTTTCGGCGCTCAAGAATACGCGGGTTCTAAGGGGCGGGGGCTGCGCGTCGAAGGATTTGCGATTAATATCGATCCGCCAATTCCCGGCTTAAATGTCGAGTACATGGCTCACGTCGAAGGTGTTGGCGACACTCCTTGGCTCAGCGAGGGAGAATTGGCGGGTTTTCGGGGTCAAGCCAAACGAATTGAGGGATTTGCGGTGCGGTTGAGCGGGCCGCAAGCTGATAAATACGACGTATTTTATAGCGCTCACATTCAGAATATCGGCGACACTGAGGTGTCCTCCAACGGCGAATATTGCGGTACTCGCGGCAAAGCTTTGAGAATAGAGGGCATCAAAGTTTGGATCGCGCAGTCTGCGAGTTCCCAAACAGTGGCGCCTGTGGGTTTAAAAGTGTTGGCGCACATTCAAGGAATTGGCGATCGAACTTTTAGCGATCGAGAATATGCAGGCACTCGCGGCCAAGGCCTCCGCGTGGAAGGATTTCAAATTAAAATAGAGCCTCCCGTTGCCGGTTTAAATTTGCAGTACATGGCTCACGTTGAAGGAGTTGGCGATACTGCTTGGTTCTCGGAAGGGGAGTTAGCTGGATTCCGGGGCAAAGCCAAGCGCATTGAGGGATTTGCCGCCCGCCTGGCAGGGCCACAAGCTGATAAATACGACGTATTTTATACGGCTCACATCCAGAATGTAGGCGATACTCCTGTTACTGCTAACGGTCAATATTGCGGCACTCGCGGCAAAGGTTTGAGGGTTGAGGGGATGACGATTTGGGTTGAGCCGAAAGCGTAAAAATTGAGAATGAATGGAAAAAATTAAATTGCATTTTCCATTCATTTTGTGTTTTTATATCATGTTTAATTGGTTCGTTTTTGTAAAATTGGCGACCTCGTAGGGGGGGGGTTACCAACTATCTACGCCAAAAACTAATCATCCCATAAACCCGCCCCATCTCTCAACGGTAAACCTCTACCTACATTTTTCCCCTTAGGATCGCGAATTAAATAACTTACAATTTTAATTGTTATTGTGGGATGGGCGTCCCGCCCGTCCAAAAAGGACG
>NZ_JAUBTS010000122.1:0-7202 GCF_036705105.1 Microcoleus sp. B9-D4 | reverse complement strand
GGGATTTTAAAGTCCCAAAAGCCTTTCGATCCTAATTATTTACTTGCTACCCCTTGACAGGTCAAGACAGTATCTACGGCTAATTGAGAATGGTGCAAGATATCAGTTGAAACCGACTGAAAATTCGCATGAAACCCATACACATCAACTAATTCTTCGTAACTATTCAGGGGGTAGAGGGAGGAGAGAGACCGGCTCAGAATGCAAGACCTGAATCAAGAACTCCAACACCGGGCGTTCCTGCAACCGTAAAGACATGACCACCGTCAGCAAACGTTCCACAAACTCGCTGCCCGAGCGAGACCAGGAGCCATAACTCAAGTCACGCCAAATGACCGCCGTGCGTAAAGCGCGCTCGGCTGTATTATTTGTCGGCTCGACGGATTCGACCTGGACAAACGTCCACAAGGCCGGTTCAATTTTTAAAATTTGCTCGCAGGTGCGTGCAGTTTTGGCCAAGGGCGTTTGCTCTCGGCTCGAATGACTCTCGGCTCGCGGCTTCACTCAACAGATGATGAACGCTTTGACGTAGCCGTGTCATAGCAGCTTGGAACAACTCTGTTGATAACGTTCCATCCCGCACTCGATGCCACCAGTGGAAGAGGCGTTGAGTCTGTTTTAGTAGAGCTTCACCAATCTCTTTGGAGACCCCACTGCGTTCAGCTATACGTTTAAAATCGCGCTTTAAGTGCGCCCAACATACTTGTCGTTGCTCAACGTCCAATCCGTTGTAGACACTATAGCGGTCGCTAACGACTAGGCCTGTGTAGTTCTTTCCTAATAAAGCTTCCGCGCTACTACGAGCGCGGTTGAGGGTCACTTGATAGACCGCCACGTTATTGCTGACGGCGGTCCATAACCAGGCCGAGGCGTTCTCGGGATTATTGCCGTCACCATTGTTTTGACTCCAACTGGTTTCATCAACGTAAGCCGTTCCACTGGCCATGATGTAACTTCTGGCTTCATTCACCACTTGGCTGAGTTTCTGACTGACTCGTTGACGGATGCGGTTGACGGTTCCCGTACTCAGGTGCACTTGCCACAAGTCCCTCATTAGGGTTTTTACCTGATTGTGGCTCAGACGATAAGCTCCACTCAGCAGAGCCACCAGACTTTGGAGACGCTCTCCATAACCACTGGAGTTTATACCATCGGGCAACTCGGCGCGAGTGGTTTGACCACAACAGCCGCAGGTCAGGGCGTGAAGTCGGTGTTCCGTTACCACTGGAGTCACGGGAGGAATTTCCACAATCTGATGGCGGTAAGGCTGGGAGTCTTCTCCTGTCAGAGGGGTTTGGCAATGCTTGCAGGTCTCGGGTTGATGGTCGATAATCTCGCTACACTGACTCGGCTCATATAAGTGTCTTGTAAATCCTTTATGTCCTTTTTGGCCTCCGCGCTTACGTCGGCCTCCTTTCTCTTGCTTCTTTTCTTTGGCTTGAGGAGGCTGTTTGGACGGAGGGATGGAGCTGTTTGAGGCGTTTAGTCCCAGACGTTCTTCAATGGCGGCGATTCGTTGCTCAATATTCCTCACCACATTTTTCACGGTTTCTGGGGTCTTTTCCCAGTCCGCGCGAGGAATCTTGATGCCACCTATCGTTATGCTCTCGTCCATACTCCCAGTTTACACCATCTCCCCATCCCCCTGAATGGTTACAATTCTTCAGTCCTCTTGAGCGAGGACTTTCGCTATGAGACAGGGGTTTCAACCCCTGGCGGACTCGACAACGAACCAACTAGCCCCTGGCGCGGACTAACTAACGGACTAACAAATCAAATTCGATCGCCCCCATCAATCCAAAAAAACCCGATCGCCCATCCACAAAAACCGATCGCCCCTTTCCCTAAAAGTCGATCCAAATACTATCTCTGAAAAATAAAAATTGCTCGCTCTTTTTAAGGCAAGTAACCCAAGGTAAATAATATGATATTTTCTAATTGTACTAGTATCTCTGGATTGACTTCACCAATTTTATTTCGCAATCTTGTTTTATCCAAAACTCGCAGTTGATGGCATAATGCAACAGAATCTTGAGTTAATCCTCCCTCACCGCCGGGAATCAAGACACAGGAAGGAAGAGATGCACGGCGCAGATTTGTGGTGAGAGGAATACTGATAACAGTAGTTGTGTATCTCGAAATTGTATCGTTTTGAAAAATAATTGTGGGACGCACGCCTGCTTGTTCGGAACCTTGTGTGGGATCGAGGTTGGCAATCCAGATTTCACCTCGTCTGATTGTCATGCCAAATCCTCATGTTTGAGGAGCTCTGAATATTCGCTGATTCCGAGTTCCGCCAGTTGTCGGTCTTCTTCGGCAAATTCGCTGTAGAGTGCAGCTAAGTTAGTTTCGTCGATCGTAGGAATAGTCACTAATCTGGCACGGAATTTCAGGAAGCTAATAAATTCAAATACTTGTTGGAGTTGTTCTCGATCGAACTTTTCTAATTCTTGTTGGATTAACTCTCTCATGACAGTCATTTTTGTTGTCAAGTTTTCTGTATTATAGCCCGATCGCCCATAAACCCAAAAATTCGATCGCCCATCCACCAAAAACCCGATCGCACATTTCTCTCAAATTCGATCGCCCATCCACTAAAAAGCCGATCGCCCATCCACAAAAAACCCGATCGCCCCCATCCACAAAAAACCCGATCGCCCTTAAACCAACTCTACATCACACACACTCGAAATGCCGAATCCACCAGGCTCGCCCCCAATAATTACTGTAGGGGCGGTGCCCCCGTGCCCGCCCGACTATACCCATTATCGCCGCCGTGTCAAACCATCTACCGAACTAACCGTATAGACATTAGGCAAAAAGTCAACATTTGGACCTGAAGCTTCTAGAAGATCGAATGATTGTGGACGATAATTAACAGTATCAAATAGTTCTCCTCCCCCTACAGTCCCAATCGAAACCTCTAATAAATCCTCCCGGCTTGCACTACCCGGTCCTCCTAACTCTGTACCGATATTGGTCAAAGTGAAATTTAACTCTCCTTGACCTTTTTTATCATCTGGAATTAGAAAACTGTTAAGTCCAAGACCTTTTTGAGCAACACCTGTGATATCTATATTTGTGCTATTGTTGTCTGGATTCGAGTATTTGACATTCAGGTTAGCAGTCCCCTGATAAGGGATAGCAGATGGCTTTACCTCTATTTTTAAGAAGGGAGTGGATGGTGTTGTTGGAGGTGTTACAGGAGTAGTCGAAGGTTCATCGCAGAAGTCTAACCCCAGAGTCTTTCTGAGCGTCTTCATTCCATCGCCTTTGCTAAATCCGACTGTATTGGCAACCTTGTCGTAAAGCTTGGAATTGAAGTTATAAGCAATATCTTTTACTGCACCCCCCACTTGCCCAAACAAATCGTCAGCAGCTATCTTACCATATGTCTTAACTACATTAGCCGCCAGTTCGCTTCTTTCTGTAACAAAATTGATTGCCTTTCTCGTTACTTTCAATGCACCAGCTTTGAGAGGACGCACAGCATTACCGAGTGCACTACCTTTAGCCAATAGTTTACCGAAAGGAATTAAACCAAAGGCTTCCTCGGCTATATCTCCATCATTACCAGTGAGAACAAGGCAAACAGTATCGAACACTTTAACACCAGCAGCGGCTATTTCCAAAGCACCACCTACTGTTGCTCCTATCAGTGCGCTCGTCCCTAATGTCGCTGGAGCCGCCACAGTTCCAACTCCTACCGCGAAAAGGCCTCCAAGAGCAAGGTTATCGGAGACATTATTATTTTCTGAAAGAGCGCAAAGTCCCTTAAATAATTCGCAGGGGGTTATTGATGTTGGTGTGGCTGGGGTCGTCGGCGTGGTTGGTATTGAGGGGTCACTTGGGCCAACTACGGTAGCAATCGTCTCCTCACTACCAGCCCCATTTTTTCGCTTGGCAACGATTGAACCGTCATCTTGCCGATCGAAAATTGATTTGTTGGTCGAACCTTGAACCTGAGCCTCCATCCGCTTACCGTCAGCACTCATGTTAAGGGTGTGAGCGGGCATACTGCTTTGAGGGCCTGGTTGGTAGCGTAACTCACGGGCGCTGATTTCATCACTTGATCGCTTAATATTGACAACATATTGACTGCCATCGCTGCCGTTCAAAATGAAATCATAGGTATTCGACCCGGTACTGCGGACAACCGGCGCGTCATAGGTGACAGTCTCTTCTCGGAGGGCGGGATTAGCATCCAAATTAACGAAGCGACCGCGTAAATCGTCTGGTGCCGCCCCCTGAACAACTCCCAATACTGAATTAGTGCCAGCAACACGGATAATCGTACTTGATCGATTGTTGGCGACCGTTGGTTGGAGCAATAAATCGGCCTCAGTGAGATCGAGATCGATCCCGATGAAATCTTCGCTTTTGTTAAAATCTGTCAAGATATCTGCCTCGCTCACGACAGATGTAGCAGTATTAGAGCGCAGCACGAATGTATCGTTTCCAGAGCCACCCGTTAGTGTATCAATGCCAAAATCGCCTATGAGCAGATCGTTACCAGTTTCACCGTTGAGAAGGTCATTTCCAAGACCGCCCCGCAAAATATCGTTACCTTCGTCCCCAAACAGCGTGTCTTCCCCCTGATTGCCATTGAGAGCATCTATGCCCGCTCCACCGCGCAATAGGTCGTTGCCCTCGCTACCGCTAATAACGTCATCGCCCTCGTCACCCGCGATCGTATCCGCACCGACACCGCCGGAGAGCAAATCGTCACCAGCACGACCGGAAATGAAGTCGTTTCCTGCGTTACCACTTAAAAAGTCTTCTGCGACAGAGCCTTGTAGTGTATCGTTACCCCCCAGGCCGAGGATACCTTGGATATACTGACCTGACTGATCTGGTGTCGCCGTAAACAGGTCGCCACTCTCAGATAAGCGAAAAGCCCGACCATCGCCGACTTGAGAAGTCGATCGCCCGATATCCCCATCAACACTACCGGAGATAAAGTCCTTTCCCGTGTTACCATTCAAAAAGTCTGGCGCGATCGAACTTTCTAGCGTATCGTTGCTTCCCAAGCTAAAGATATTCTGGATATTCTGAGCATTCGATACCGTCTCTTGAGTCGTGGCTTTTTTCGAGCCACAGCCACAATCCGCTTGATTCTTGGCGCTGCTACCGTTCAATATGTCATCGTTCTTGTCCAGCAAAGCTAAATTGTCAGGCATATACTGTTGCTTTGTGTTGGTGATTTAAGAAATCTACCTCACCTGTCTCATCTATGTCATGGCTGAAAAAGCCCGAAAAAGACTGAAAAAGCCCGAAGTTTCCTTAACTTTATATTTCTTCACTTAACCCATGCAGCCCAACGACGATCGCCCGTTGCAAGCCGTCCCTGACGATAACGAATTGCTGAAATTGGTCGATGGTCTAATATTTGAAAAAACAGGTAAACATCTCAACACGCTACAGCAGTTAGTGTTGCAGGGAATGTATGATGGCAAAACCTACGAAACGATCGCCCGCGACACCCGCTACACTACAAAATATGTCCGAGAAGTCGGCTACAAGCTGCTCAAAAGTCTCTCCGCAGTGATGGATGAAGAGATGCAAAAAGGCAATCTCAAAGCTGCGATCGATCGCAGAAATATTAGCAATACCTCCAGTAATAACTCAAATTTCGGTAGAGATTATATTCATCAATACGTTGAATACGTTCAGACACTAAACTTCAACCCCTGTCCTTCTTTGCCTAGCAAATCTGACAACAAATACGCCACTGAATCCAGATTCAAAACTCAGATCGAACGGCTCGAAATTAATGTTGCTGATGTCGTTTGTAAGTTGCACGGTCAAGGTATTGAACCATGCCAAATCGCTCAGTTGCTTGGTCTGCCCGATGTGATGATAGAAACAATATTGCGTGAATTGTCATAGCTAAGATGCGAGATATTTGTAGGGTGCGTGGCTGCGAAAATTTCAAGTTGATTTAGAGATTGTCGATCGCGACGCACCCTACGATATAAAGTAAAATATAATTAATTATCTCGAAGTTCTTTTTCTTGCAAAAGTTGGGTTGCCCAAACCCGCTCTTCTTCCGATAGAGACGGTACGGGTTCTTGATTATAGTCGAGCCGATAATCATAGCCAGCGCGATCGTAAACACCTGCAAATATTTCTGGTAAATTAACAATAGGTTCTACATCTTCCTCGCGCAATGGAAGCGGAAATATAGGTAGAGAATCGCGGAGATTAAAAGCATAAAGTTCGGCAAACGGACGGCGATTACTGGGACTGACTAAAATCCGATAATCGCTTTCAATAGAATTATTAAGAATGGGCATATATTCCCATTTTCGTAGTAAATCGATTTCCACTAAATTGGTTAAGCTACCTAAAATGCTCTGGCGTTTTTTGAGATAAGTAATTCTTCCTTCTCCACTACGTTTGTTCACAGGAGAAAGAATCTCAATTGCAGTGACAACTTGTTTAGTTGCCATTTCTCGCACTTCCAAGTAAGTCTGTTTAATTTTTTCAGGAGCAGGCACTTTGACGGTAGTCGGAAGTGTTATACTTACAGTGGCAACTGAACCTGTAGGAATATTCGGGTTATTAGATTGACGCTTAATCGCAACATCGGGGATACCTACTAAAAGGGAGTCGCTGTTACTGTCATTTGGATCGGTAATTTCATAGATTCGTTTGTCGATTGCAACCTCATATTTAGGCCGAATTTGAGGCATGATGGTATCAGCGATCGCGATAATCAATCTATTGTGAGTTTCCTGCCAGAAATCGGGGTGTTCTAAGTAGGGGTCCATTCCAGGAAAAGGTGAAGGCATAGGACTGTTTTCCGATGTATTGACTTTCAAATCATTTTAGCATTTTTAATTTTGTAGGTGCGTCGCTTTAAAGCGAGGCAGAGCCTCTGGATATAGGTTCCCAGGCTGAGCCTGGGAACCAGTTAAAGCTTGTCAAGAACAGGCAGGATGGCTGTTCCACAGTAATTATTGGAGATGTCTATTTGTAGATGAATTTAATCTGTTGTGCAACAGGCATCTTGCCTGTTGATTTTGGGCGGGCAAGATGCCCAACCCCTACTCCCCACAACAAATTTAATCTACTGTGGAACAGGCATCTTGCCTGTTCCTAAAATCAGAGACACCCCAAATACTGGGGGGGTGACAAAGAGGCCTAGGAGATAGACCGAATCAGGGTTGCAGCCCGCATACCTTGTTGGTAAAAGCGGC
>NZ_JAUBTS010000121.1:0-7512 GCF_036705105.1 Microcoleus sp. B9-D4 | reverse complement strand
CGTCCCGCCCGTCCTTTTTGGACGGGCGGGACGCCCATCCCACAAACTTGTGGAAGTTATTTAATTCTCATTCCTTAGCGATCGCCCTTAGTTCCTCTTTCTCAAATAAGAGCGATCGCCCTTTTGGAATAAGTCAAAAAGTGCGATCGCCCTTTACCCCTTTTTCTCAACCAAAGGCATCGCCCTTTTGGAATTAGTCACAAAGTGCGATCGCTCTTTTTGATATGGAAAAGTCGATATCTCTTTTGTTCTGAGTCAAAAAGGGCGATCGACTTTTATTTAAGCTGCCACGATTGCCGGACTCGGAGGCACTAAATCTTCTTCTTGGCAATACTCAAGGTAGCTGGAGCTCGCTTCTTTAGCATTGGCGATCGCTTCTTCATAAGTTTTCCCATAAGTACAGGGCTGCATTGCAATTGTTGCAAACTCTGGCAGTGTTACCAAATACAGTCCATCCTCTTGTGACCATTGAATTAATAAACTATAGCGGTAATTCATTCCTCTGATTCCTCTGCTGAAGAATTGTTTCTAACTCTTGAATTGCTTTTTTTAACAATTTCTCCAAATACAATGGTGTATCCTCAACACAAGAAGAGATTTTAGGATCTGCTGTGGCGCTGGTGTGGGTGGCGGTGTGGCATTTCTGGGGGTGGCCGCGCGAAGTAGAAATTGCTAGAGGTAAGCCGGAGGCTAAGAAAAGTCAGAGTTCAGCTAAGAAAAAGCGATCGCCCAATCCTAACTCACCGCCTCCGAATCCGGTAGAACAAGAGCTCAACCAGCTCAAAGCGACAACTGGAATGAATCGGATGAAGCCTGTGAGACGATCGACCCAGCCAACTCCTGAAGTTCCTCAATGGTACGTGTTTCGCAGCGGTGAAGCCAAAGGGCCCTATACCAAATTGCAATTATGGGAGATTGAGGAAATCACAGCCCGAACCAAAGTGCGGCGCGGGGAAGCCGAGTGGCAGCGCGGCGGTGAAATTCCAGAATTAGCGTCGTACCTCACTCAAAAATAAGACAGTACACGTCACCGCACGTCGATCAGCGCTCAAGACGATCGCGCTGCCCAGAAAGTAGCGCTATTCTTAGAAAAGGGATTTGTGTCAGCGAGACTCCCGGAGATTTTTATGAATATTACTTTGAGTCCTGAGCAGGTGAAATTGATCGAAGCGCAATTAGCACTGGGGCAGTTTAGCTCGCCGGAAGAGGTGATTACAAAAGCCCTCCAGACTTTGACTCAAACACGCCAGCATTATTGGGAGTGGGTGGAGGAAGTGCGCTCTTCGGTGGAGGAAGCGGAGGCGGAACTATCGCGGGGTGAGGGAATCCCCTTAGAGACTGCCATCGAGCAATTGCAGGAAAAGTTTCGCAAGGCGCGAGAGGTTCACGGATGAGTCGATGCTTTGTCTCTCCAACTGCAAGCCGAGACTTGAATGCCATTGGTGATTATTTTGTGGGTTCAAGTTTCCCAAATAAAAAGCCCTCAACTTTGTGAGGGCTTTGCGATGCCAGGAACGAGACTTGAACTCGTGACACGTGGATTTTCAGTCCACTGCTCTACCAACTGAGCTATCCCGGCTTGTTTTTTCGCGCTTTACTATCTTAGCAGACACATACAGAATTTAGCAAGCACTTTTTCAAAGTAATTTTCGATCGCCCGGAACCGCCCGCCTGTAAGCTAAAAGCTGCAACCTAAAATCCAAAAATCGCAATGGCACAGCAACATCGGGACAGCGAGGGCAAGAGTCTGCTTGTCTTAGGCATAATTTGGCTGCTGGGGGCAATTAGCGATCGCCTCTGGTTTGCCTTCGATCGATCTGTCCCGGCGTGGGATCAAGCAGATTACCTGACTAGCACCCTGAAATACTTGCAGGCGTTGCAGCATCCTCAGTGGTTTTCCGGGGAGTGGTGGACAAACTTCTGGCTACTTTCGACGAAAATTCCGCCCTTGGCATACATCTTAACCGTTCCGTTTCTTCAGGTTTTCGGTACTGGGGGCGATCGGGCAACCCTCGTTCATTTATTATTTAGTGCAATTCTCCTCGCTTCAGTCTACAGTCTGGGCGTCCAATTATTTAACAGGCAAGTCGGTTTGTGGGCCGCTGCAATTTGCGTTTTGTTACCCGGACTTTATCGGTTCCGCTTGCAATTTTTACTCGACTATCCCCTCACTGCGGCGATTACTTTTGCTTTCTATTGTCTGACAATGTGGAAGGCTTCTGAAGGAAGAAATTCGGCAACGGATTCTGTAACGGATGTAACGGATGTAACCCATAGAACTCAGTTGAAAGAACGAACAAATAAAAAGTATAAATTCTCCCCCTCTCCCACTTCCTCCCTCTCCCCCTCCCCCACTTTCTCCCTCTCCCTGTCGTCTTTCTTTTGGGCGATCGCATTTGGAATTTCTCTCGGTTTATCAATATTAGTTAAACACACTACCGTATTATTTCTGTTTACCCCGATTGTGTGGTTGGCTTTTGGTGCTGTGCGACAAAAAGCTTGGGGGAGATTAGGTCAATTAGCAGGTAGTTTGTTGCTGTCGGTGGCGGTGTTTGGCCCGTGGGCGAAAACCAATTGGCTGTTAATTTTGACCGGGGGAAAACGGGCAACGGTGGATTCTGCGATCGCCGAAGGAGATCCGGCCATCAATACGATCGACGCTTGGATTTACTACGGTCAACACTTACCCGAACACATTTCTTGGCCTCTGTTAATTATTCCCTTAGTAGGATTGATACTTTATTGGCGTCGTCGGCAAGATAGTTCGTCCATCTTGCATCTCAACTCCTGTCGCTGGCTGGCTGTTTTCTGGGGAGGAGCTTATTTAATTAATTCTCTAAATATCAACAAAGATGACCGATATGTGATACCTTATTTGCCAGTTTTATCTATTTTTTTAGCATATTGTTTAACGCTTTTGCCTTATCGGTGGGGGCGACAAATTCGCTGGGGTACAATTGGCTTGGCAATTCTGGCGATGCTGTTTCATATCTGGCCGCTGGGAGGTGCTTTTGGACATAGCTTAGTCCAAATTATCAGTCCCGGCAATTCTAACTATCCTTACTTGGGGAAAGAGTGGCCGCACCGAGAGGTAATTGCCGAAATTATTGATCGGGAACCTTATTTGCAATCTACTTTAGGCGTGTTGCCTTCGACACCGGAAATTAACCAGCATAATTTGAATTTTTACGGTGCTTTGGCGAATTTTCAGGTTTACGGGCGGCAGGTGGGAACGAATTTAAAAGACGTGCCGCAAGATGTGCGATCGCTCTCTTGGTTTGTCACGAAAACTGGCCCACAAGGTTCGATTCGCGAACGGATTAAACAAGCTCAAAATGCCGCCGTAAATGCAATTGAAAAAGGTGATAAATTTGAGTTAGATAAAACTTGGATTTTGCCAGATTATACTAATTTAAATCTTTATCGCAAGCGAGTGCAGCCTGTCGAAATACAGCCGTTGAATGAAGCGCGATCGCAAGTACAATTAGAGCGAGTTACTGTCGCTGCAAAAGCAGTTCCCGGAGTCGCGCTACCGGTTACTTATACTTGGTCAGGGCCTTGGCAGCAGTTGCAGTCTGGTTTAGTGTTGGTAACGTGGCAAAATCAGGAGTCTGGCAATATTCCACCGGGACAGACTTTCAGGATTTTACACGATCGCGCGATCGGCCAGGCGACTTTGCATCCGGGGATTCTGGAAGCCGATAAATTTGCTGTGGGGTTTCGAGTTGTCGATCGCACGGCGATGCTTCCTCCTGCTAATATTGCACCGGGAACTTACAATCTGCAAGCTACTTATCTAAATCGGAAAACCGGCGAAACTTATCCGATTAATGTGTCGGCAGTGAGTGTTAAGATCGAGGCAGAGCCTCTGGATCTGCGTTCCAAGGCAGAGCCTGGGAACGAGGAGAAAGCACCTGAAAACGAGAATAATAAAGATAAGCCTGAGTTAGATTTAGTGACTCAATTGCGGGTGATGGCGGTTAATTTACCCAAAGGATTGCCCGGTTTAGAACCCGTGTTCGAGCAGATTGGGCGCATCAATCAGTACGATCCAATTCAAGATTATACCGTGCAAGCGGAACAAGCGTTAGAATATCGGTTGAAACAGGAACCCAATAATCTAGAATTGGCTTATGCTTTGGCATTTTCTAGAGTATTGCAGCAGAATGTCCAAAGTGCGATCGCAGCTTTAGAAAAAGTCACTCAACTCGACTCAAAAAACCCTTACGCTTACGCATATCTCGCTTTCGTACACCTGTACGGCTGGCATCCCAAAGCCGCTCAAACAGCCTTAAAACCTGCTCTCGCTCTCAACTCCAACCTACCGGAAATTAGAGTCTTAAACGGTGTAGCGGAACTGATGCAAGGTAATCTCCTTCAAGCATGGCAAGATTTGCAATACTTAAAAAAACTAAAAATTTAACAATCCCTTTTACTGTGGCACGGGCGTCCCGCCTGTGCTTCGCCTGTGCTTCCGAATCGGTAAAAAACAGAAAACCAATGAACCAACCAAGAATAATCTCTCTAATTCCCAGTGCCACCGAAATTGTAGCACTTTTAGGATTAACCGATGCAATTGTGGGCCGTTCCCACGAATGCGACTATCCCCCAGAAATCCAAAATTTACCTGTTTGCACTCAGCCTAAATTCAATCCCGAAGGAACTAGCAGCGAAATTCACAACCGCGTGACAGAATTGTTGCAAAATGCGCTGAGTGTGTATAAAGTAGAAATAGATACTTTGGAAAAATTGCAGCCGACTCACATTATTACTCAAGCTCAATGTGAAGTCTGTGCTTGTTCTCTGACAGAGGTTGAACAAGCGGTAAGCACGCTGGTAAATAGCAAGCCAGAAATTATTTCTTTGCAGCCGAATTTGCTAGCAGAAATCTGGACGGATATTCAGCGAGTTGCTGATGCTTTGGGCGTAAATGGCAAAAGTGCGATCGACCTTTTGCAATCCCGCATCGATGCTATTATCTCCCAAACACAAGCATCATCTATTCTTACCACAAAAGAGAGAGTTCCCAAAGTAGCCTGCATCGAATGGATTGAGCCTTTGATGGCTGCGGGTAACTGGATTCCCGAATTAGTGGCAATGGCGGGAGGCAATTCGCTATTTGGAATTGTCGGCGAACATTCCCCTTGGTTAAAATGGGAAGCGCTAGTAGAAGCTAATCCCGATGTAATTATTTTCATGCCTTGCGGCTTTGATTTAAGCCGCACTCGCCGCGAAGCAATGCAGATAACTAAATACGCAGAATGGGCTAATTTGCCAGCAGTAAAAACCGGGAAAGTTTACATAACTGACGGTAATTCTTACTTTAATCGGCCGGGGCCGAGATTGGTTGATTCGTTAGAAATTTTAGCAGAAATTCTCCATCCCGAAATCTTCGATTTTGGCTACCGGGGTAAGGGTTGGCAGCCATTTTTGTAGATACCCGCAGCTAGCTAAAGCTTTATCTATATTAATTCTGAATTGCCTGCCATACAAATAAGGACACAACAATGTTGTGTCCTTATTTCGCTTTCATTTAACCGAATCTGACATCAATTGATGCAAAAACGGCTAGTCTTACTTCGCATCAGGCGGCATCAGCACCTTGTCAATTACGTGAATAACGCCGTTGCTAGCTTTGATATCAGCTTTCACAACATTAGCGCCGCTGACAGTAACTTTGCCTGCGTTAACTCCCACCTTCAGCGAACTGCCTTCCACACTTTTCACATCGCCGGATTTCAGGCTAGTAGATACAACCGAACCAGGAACAACGTGGTAAGTTAAAATCTTTGTAAGTAGGGCTTTGTTTTCCGGTTTGAGCAAATTCTCCACAGTTCCTTCTGGCAAAGCAGCAAATGCCGCGTCAGTCGGAGCAAAAACAGTGAAAGGGCCTTTTCCTTGTAAAGTTGTCACCAAACCGGCAGAGCCCAAAGCCTTCGTCAGTGTCTTGAATTGAGCGTCGCCAGATGCAATAGCAACAATATCCTTAGTAGCGGAAGTTGGTGCCGGTGAAGCGCCAGTTGGTGCCTGTGAAGCGTCAGTTGGTGCGGGTGAAGCAGCGGTTTTCACTTTTCCTGCAACTTGTGAAGTTTGAGTTGCATTAGCAACATTGGTGTTGGAGGTGATGTGAGCCCAAGCCGGGAAACCAATCAACGCGCTAGCGCCGATTATTCCTGCAAAACCTGTGAGTTGTTTCATCCAGCTAGGTAAATTTTGATTTTTCATTGCGCTTGCATTTCCTTATGAGATAAAACAGTGAACATGAATTGTTATGTTAGCCAAATCTCGACAAAAAGCAAGGTTGCCAGAGGCTAAGGTAGAGAGAAAATTCTCTTGCATCCCCGATCGAACAAAACTTCCTTAATATAACGCAACCTAAAAAATCTGGCATCAACCGCTAAATCTGTAACTCAAAACCTCAATCACCGAACCAGTTTGGGGTAAGTCAGCAGATTTGATCGAAATCGTGTCATTATTCAATCGGCGCACCGGCGTACCATCCATCAGCGCCAAGAATTCATCTAGCGGCACCAAATCGCACGCAGCAGCATCGGCGGCTTGGGTTTTGAAATGTGTCGGAATCACCATCTTTGGTTTGAGAAGTTGCAAAGTTTGCTTCGCTTCCGCCGGAGTGTAAGCTTTCGGCCCGCCGCCCACGGGAATCAGCACTACATCGGGCCGCCCGATCAAGATTTGTTCTTCAATGCCGATCGGACCAGCAACTCCGCCCAAGTGTAAAATCTTAACGCCCGCTTGCTGCCACAGCCAAGCCACATTGACCCCAAATCGCCTTCCTCCCTCACGGTCTTTTTGGGTCCGAATCCCTTGAATCCGCAGCCCGTTAGACCTGTAAGCCCCCGGTTCGTACAAAAGGCCGGGATTGCCCGCAAATCCGTCGATCGCCCCTTCATCGAGCAACCGGCTGCTAATCAGAATCAAATCTGTTGGCACTTTAGGAGAACGATAGCCTGCGGTACAGCCCAGGGGGCGAAAAGGATTCACCAGCACCCTCGCACCGCCTCCGGCGAACAAGAAGCAAGTGTGGCCCAACCACTGAATCGACAAAGAATCAGCAGTTTGAGCTTGATAGCTTTCCCATCCAGATGGTAAACCAGTGAAGAAAGCTGCTAGCAAACCCGTCTGTGCGTAACGTATTAATTGTCGCCGTTTCATCTTGTGGTTGCGGTTGTCGGGTGTTGGTCGTTTGTTGTTATACCACAAAACACAGTCAGTCGATTTTAGATTTTAGATTTTAGATTTTAGATTTACTTGCAGCATTGAATCTGGAATCTCGAACAGGAGTCTAAAATTTGGGGTTCACCACGACAGGAGTGGGGGGCTTGTATCCTTTTTGAGGCGGTTCAGGTGCGAAAATGTGTACCCTACTCTGACGGTAAGGTGCTATAAGAGCGAACCCTACAAATTCATAGAAATTCAACTAAGGAATGAGAATTAAATAACTTCCACTCTTGAAAGTGGGATGGGCGTCCCGCCCGTCCAAAAAGGACGGGC
>NZ_JAUBTS010000120.1:0-8044 GCF_036705105.1 Microcoleus sp. B9-D4 | reverse complement strand
GCCCGTCCTTTTTGGACGGGCGGGACGCCCATCCCACAAACTTGTGGAAGTTATTTAATTCTCATTCCTAAAATACAAATCCAAGATTTAGTAAACCCGCCTCGGCTCAAAACTCGCAACTGTCGATCGATTAATTTTTGCTAGGGGGCGATACTTGATAAAGTCCTCTAACGGGCCCTGCATCAGTCGGTGAATTTTGCTGCTGTGTTGGAAGTGTAAACTGATCTTGGAGTCCGGCGGGAGTAGGGAAACAGCCGCTTGGTTGAGGTGCTAGCTGGCAAGCTGCAGGCAGTGCCATGACTGAGGCATCGAAGGGATTAACTGCATCTGGGACGCGGAGAATCGGGTCGCTGGAAACTTGCCGCTGCATTATTCGTCGGTAGAGGCCGTTGACGCGACTGGAATCCCGCTCGATTTCTTTTTCGGGAAAGGCAACGACGCCGCTGGGGGAACCGATGCCTAAATAGTCCCCAAAGTAACCTTGCAAGCTGACGTTGTGGTAAAAGTCTCCTGAAGCTTGAAAAAATTGTCGGTTGAAGTCGTCGGCAATTGGATGAAATCGCTCTGTTTGTGCTTGAGCTGGTTTGACGTATGCCAGCGCGACAGAGGCGACAGCGAGAATCAACGCGCCGCTCAGGCTTTTTAACTTTTGACTCATATATTTGGGCCTCCTTAATTAATTCCGATTCCACTATAAACTGGTTATCGACGGATTATTAGTGTTTTTTACACGGTGTGAGTTATGAATGCTGCGGATTTAAAGGTGTTGCGCGATCGACTTCTGGATTTGTTGTGCGAGTTTGCCTATCGCGAAGGCGATTTTGTGCTGTCTTCGGGGCAGAAAAGTTCTTATTACATTAACTGCAAACCGGTGACGCTGCACGCTGAAGGTGCTTTGGCAACGGGACGTTTGTTGTTGTCGATGCTGTCGTCGGATGTGCAAGCCGTGGGCGGTTTGACTTTGGGTGCTGACCCGATTGTAACTGCTGTGAGTGTGGTTTCGGCTCTGGAAGGTCGATCGATTCCGGCGCTAATTGTCAGAAAGGAGACGAAGGGACACGGGACAATGGCTTATATTGAGGGGCCGCTGTTGCCAGAGGGGACGAATGTGGCGGTTTTGGAGGATGTGGTGACGACGGGTAAGTCGGCGATGCAGGCGGTGGAAAGGCTGCGGGCGGCTGGTTATAAAGTCGATCGTATTTTGTCTCTGATTGATAGAGAGCAAGGTGGAGGGGAATTATATCGCGAGGCGGGATTGGATTTTCAAGCCATTTTTACCATTCAGGATCTTAAGGAATGGATTAGTAGCAAGAAATAGCAGTTTGTGCGATTTCCTTCGTTACCAGGTAGAACTTGGTAACGCAGATATTTTAGCTCTACCTCATGTTAACAATGGTGTAAGATATCAATCTTAACCAGCGAGTTTAAGGCTATGAAAACCATCCGTTTTATTGACTTATTCTCAGGAATAGGCGGCATGAGATTAGGGTTTGAATCCGCCGCTCGTTCCTTAAATATGGAAACAGAATGCGTATTAAGCAGCGAAATCAATCCCGACGCTCAATTAGTTTACCAGAAAAACTTTGCCGACACACCTTTAGGCGACATCCGATTAATTGACAAACTGCCTGAACATGAAATTTTACTCGCGGGATTTCCTTGTCAGTCTTTCTCCTATGCTGGCAAAAAAGAGGGCTTTGGAGACACCAGAGGCACCCTATTTTTTGAGATTGCAAGGTTAATTGATACCTTTAAACCTCAAGCATTTATTTTCGAGAACGTGCGGGGGCTTGTCAGCCACGACGGCGGCAGAACCCTCGAAACTATTAAGGGCGAAATCAAAAGCCGAGGTTACAGCTTCGATTATTTTTTGCTCAACAGCTCTAACTTTAGTTTACCTCAGAACCGTGTCCGAGTTTACCTAGTAGGAATTTTAAATGCTTCGCCCCAATTTAAGCTAATTTCCGACTTAGGCCCAAAAGATTCGCATTCCTCTAGTCATCAACAGCTATCGTTATTTTCCCCGTTAAGTCAACCTGTCACAGTTGCAGATATCTTGGAAGACAATCCCGATCCAAAATATGATTGTTCGCCAGAATTTGTTAATGCCTTGAAACAAATAGTTAACAATGATTTCAGCCTACTGCACGGTAGGCGGCTAATTGACTATCGCGGCGGCAATTCGATTCATTCTTGGGAACTGGGTTTGCGAGGCGAGTGCAGTTTAGACGAAATTGAATTAATGAATCTTTTTATATTGAAAAGGCGCAATAAAGAATTTGGAGCTGACCAAGATGGCAAGCTATTAACTAAAGAGCAAATAGCTACTTTTTTTGCTCATCCCAATCTCGATGAAATCCTTGATTCCTTGGTAACAAAAAAGTACCTGCAACGGAACAACAATCAATACAAACCTGTATCCGGTAACTTTTCCTTTGAAGTCTATAAATTTCTCGATCCGCAGAAAATTTCTGTAACAATTGTTGCCAGTGATGCTAATAGATTAGGAGTTTACTCTCATAACCGAGTCCGCAGGATTACTCCCCGCGAGGCGGCGCGGTTACAAGGTTTTGCCGATAGTTTTATTCTGCATCCTAATGATGATAAAGCTTATCATCAACTGGGTAATAGTGTAAGTATTAATGTAGTTAAAGCTGTTGCTCTAGAAGTTATCCAGAATGTTTTGTTCTCTACCAAACAAAAAGTTAGCGCCTGGTGAATTGGGAAGGGTGGGCGGAGTGTTTCCGCTCACCCTAGCAACTAGCTTTGCGCTACAGGTTCCTTAGCCAAAAAATTATCTAATTCCGCCAAAGCATCGGCATCAAGGTTAGATCGGTGTTTTCTGGGGTGGGATTAGAAACTATGTCTGCTCTAATTTTATCAAAATCAGCTCAGGCACTTGGAGGACAAGGGAAAATAAAGTTTTCCATGCTAAACAAGCGCAAGCTTTCAGGTGGAGAGTCTCTACCAATAGGCCTATTTTAGCAGATCGAAATTATAACCTGAGTGAGATATTAACTAGAGAAGAATGTTTTAAAATGTTAGATGACGCGCAAGGAGAAGCAGTAATGATTTTACCTGCATCTATTAAAAGGAAATGGAAACTACTGGCAACAGCCTTTATTTGTCCTCTGACACTAATTGGTGTTGGCATTCAGCAACAACCGCTTCAAGCACAACAAAATCCATCTAAGACTAATGTTGCTGCTTTGCCAGATGGTATTTACCTGTACGGAGATTCGCCACAGCCCAACCAAGTTCTTCAAAACTATATCGTGTTTCAACGCCAGGACGATCGCGTCGTTGGTGCAATCTACGCGCCGCGATCGGACTTTGCGTGCTTCACTGGTAAAATTGAGGGAAATACACTGTACGGGAAGGCAATCTCAGCCGGAAAAATTCAAACACTTGAAATCAATACTCAGCTAACAAATCTGCATTCTATCCGCACAATTAGCTCAAACGATCGCCGCATTCTTTCAACGTGTCAACAGACAGCGCAAGTTAACATATCCAGGTAAATCTTTTACCTAGCTAAAATGGTGCATGAGGCTGGCGGTGCGTTACACGGCGTTAACGCACCCTACAAATTGAAAATTTCTCGTTACCAGGCAGAGCATGGTAATAAATATCTTGGTAAGTATTAATGTGGTTGAATCTGTTGGTCTAGAAGTAATCCAGAAGTGCTTATCCTCTGGAAAGCAAGGGCCTTTGAAAAATGCAGTTTAATCAGCATCAAGCAGCAAATTTATTGTTCTGCGGTTGAGGAAGTGCGATCGCCCGCACTCAATATCAAATCCACATTGACTGTAAAATCAGGAAATGCGATCGGTGCCACCTCTTGACCAGGGTAGAAGTTTAGTATTAAACTATAACCGTTTGGTGTTGGCTGGCGGTAAACTTCCAAGCTGTTTTCCACTAAATTAACCAGCCAAACCTCTTGAATGAGCGATCGGGCATAAATAGGAATTTTGATATTTCTGTCATTATCCACTGTACTGTCAGCGACTTCTACCAAAAGTAACACTTCTGAGGGAACTGGATGTGCTGTCTCGTAATCATCATCGCGAAATTGGAGCAATACTACATCAGGTTGCGGTTCAGTACGTTCGCTTAACAAAACAGGGTTTTGGACATCAACAATAACTCTATCTTCTGGTAATCGGTGAAAAAGTCGGTTAAGTCGTCTCACAGCAGTTGCGTGACGAGTTCCAATAGCAGCCATTTGAATAATTTCTCCTTCAATGAGTTCGACGCGCTCAGCTTCAGAAAGAATCCCTGTCTCACCCATTAAATGATATTCTTTCACCGTAAAAAGGCGTTTTTGAAGTTGAACGGACATCGCAATTCTCCTTTTCGGAAACTCCTTTTAATATAACCTTAAGTAAGGTGCGCCATCAGCACCCTACTTTTGAGCGGGCAGGCTGCCCGCCCCACAAGAAACGAAACAGCTTTACCATTAAGTAAGGTGGGCAATGCCCACCCTACGAATTAATCCAATTAGCTTTGGGCTACAGGTTCCTTAGCCAAAAACTTCTCTAATTCTGTCAAAGCATCGGCATCAACCTTAGTCTGCATCGGACAGAACTTAGGCCCACACATTGAACAGAATTCAGCAGTTTTGTAGATATCTGCCGGCAAAGTTTCGTCGTGATATTCCTTGGCCCGTTCTGGATCTAATGACAGCTCAAATTGACGGTTCCAATCGAAATTGTAACGCGCTTTCGAGAGTTCATCATCGCGATCGCGCGCACCCGGACGGCCCCGTGCAATATCTGCAGCGTGAGCCGCGATTTTGTAAGCAATCAGCCCGTTTCGGACATCCTCAGCATTCGGCAATCCTAAGTGTTCCTTCGGCGTCACGTAACACAGCATTGCAGTACCGTACCAACCAGCCATCGCCGCCCCAATTGCTGAGGTAATGTGGTCGTATCCAGGCGCAATATCTGTCACCAACGGCCCCAAAACATAGAAGGGTGCTTCGGAACATTCCTCCATTTGTTTCTTGACATTAAACTCAATTTGATCCATCGGAACGTGGCCTGGGCCTTCCACCATTACCTGCACATCATGTTCCCAAGCTTTGCGAGTTAATTGTCCCAAAGTTTTGAGTTCAGCTAATTGAGCATCATCCGACGCATCGTGAGTGCAACCGGGGCGCAAAGAATCTCCCAAACTAAACGAAACATCGTATTTTTTGAAGATTTCAATGATGTCGTTAAAGTGAGTGTAGAGGGGATTTTGTTTGTGGTGATGCAGCATCCACCGCGCCAAAATGCCGCCGCCGCGAGAGACAATCCCAGTTAGTCTATTTTTTACTAACGGCAAATGCTCAATCAAAATTCCGGCGTGAATAGTTTGGTAATCAACACCTTGTTGAGCGTGTTTGTCAATGATGTGAAGAAAGTCATTCGGCGTCAGACTTTCCATATTACCATGAACGCTTTCTAGTGCTTGGTAAATGGGTACAGTACCGATCGGCACCGGTGAAGCTTTGATAATCGTAGTGCGAATTTCATCCAAATTGCCGCCGCCGGTGGACAAGTCCATCACGGTATCAGCGCCGTATTTAACTGCTAGTTTAAGCTTGTCAACTTCTTCTTCCATATTGGAAGAGTTGGGAGATGCACCGATATTAGCATTTACTTTGCATTTAGACGCAATGCCGATCGCCATCGGTTCCAAATTCGTGTGATTGATATTAGCGGGAATAATCATCCTTCCCCGCGCTACTTCGGCGCGGATAAGTTCTGGCGGGAGATTCTCTCGCTTCGCAACAAAGTGCATTTCCTCAGTAATTACACCTTGGCGGGCGTAGTGCATTTGAGATACATTGGTGTGCCCGCTACGCTTAGCGATCCATTCGGTACGCATATTTAATTTCCTTGATAAACAGCTTCCCTCCGCTGGTATTACCCAGACTCAGGTTCTAAGGGTGTTTTCTCAGCCCGGATATTCGGGCACCCCTAGCTAAGCTGTTGATTGTATCACCGATTTCTGTACCAAATGAAAGCAATTAAGGAAATCTTAATATAAACAATGGGGTGAGGAGATCGAAAGTGCGATCGACCTTTCCTGACTTCTGATATTTCTGCTGTTTAAAAAGTACACGCCAGCGAAGCTATCCCCAAGGAAATCGCACCCCATTTAACAACATAAAAACAATCACACATCATCAGGATTAATCCCCATTTCGCGCAATTTGGCTGCTAGGCGATCGGCGCGTTGTTTTTCTTCCTCCGCGCGAAGGCTTTCTTGTTGTGCCCGAAGGCTTTCTTGTTGTGCCCGAAGGCTTTCTCGTTCGGCCCGCAGGTGTTCTTCTGCCGCACGTTCCTCTCCAATTAACAGCAAATTCCCTTCACTATCCCACCAACGCAACCAAGGTAAATTCATCTCATCATATTCACCTTGCCAAATTCCCAACTCAACTCCAAGCTGGGGAATCGGATAACGGCCGCGCTCATTTACACTCATGCGCTGATAGCAATTATCTTCTAAGTGATACATTTCTACAGCAGCTTTTTTGACTTCATAAATGCCGTAGTAAGGCACGCGAATCGCCTGTTCGTAAACCCAAAATTTTCCCACCCTTTGTTCTTCGGCTTGACCGGGTTCTGGTGGCGGCGTTCTATCTCGCTCTTCTGCACCGTTCCCCGACACAAATTTCAAAACAATCAGCGGTGCAACGTATTCTTTCCACAATACATAAGAACGTCGCACCTCGCCATTTAATAGTGGGGGAACATTCGGCACATAAAACCAATCGGGCGCTTCGGCACCGCGTTCTAGTGGCTCAGTTAAACGCCAATAAATCCCACAGTCTTGACCGATGCGATAGCGTCCGTCAGGATGAATTCGTTGCAAAATTGGTCGGAGTGAATCAGTGAGAATAATGCTTTGAGGAAGTTCTTGAAATTTTTTCACAAAAGTACCGTCCGACTCTGGTAATTCAGTGTGGTCTGGGAGATGCGTGACTTCCAATTCAAATGATTTGGCAATAGTCATAACACTTGCGCTGATTTGAGTAATCCAACTTATTATAGTATAAAGAAGAAGGAAGAAGGGAAATTTGGCGAATTACAATCCCCCGGTAAATCAGTAAAATTTAATCATCAAAAAATCCGCCTAACCCAATATAAAATCAACGCTCACTTCTAAATCGGGAAAAGCCAGCGGCGCAACTTGTTGACCGCGCCAAAACTTGAGCATTAAACTATAACCGTTCGGGCCTGGCTGACGGTAGACTTCCAAACAATTTTCAACTAAATCTACCAGCAAAACTTCCTGAATTAGCGATCGCGCGTAAATCGATCCTTTCACATCTCTATCATAATCAACCGTACTATTTGAAACTTCAACTAGCAGCAAAACTTCAGACGGTACTGGATGGGCTGTGGCGTAGTAATCAGCACGAGGTTGCAGCAATACAACGTCCGGTTGAGGTTCAGTGCGCTCAGTCAACTGGATAGGGTCTTGGACACCCAGAGTGGCCCGATCTTCTGGAATGAGGCTGAAGCGCCTGGTGAGACGCTTAACAGAACTTGCGTGACGAGTACCAATTGCAGCCATTTTAACAATCTCTCCTTCTATGAGTTCTACCCGATCGCCCTCTGAGAGAATACCCGCCTCAGTCATCAAATGATATTCTTTTACTGTAAATAACCGTTTTTGAAGTTGAACAGACATATAACTATTCTCCTTGTTTGCAGCTTCCCTAAATTTACCATAAAAAAAACCGCCCCAAACAGAGCGGAAAAAAAGAGGAAAAATTTAAATGACAAACTGTAGACAAAAACCTTTAAAGGCCCGCTATCAAGTCGGTTTAAAGACTCGTCAATAACTGTAGGGGTGGTTCATCACCAACTATTAATACAGTTAAATTTGGTTGTTGTTGCCAAAGTTGCTCTCGATATACAGCCCACATATTCTCTTCTATTACCAACTTAAAAGTAAGGTGCGCTTCCCGATAAGGATCGCGAATTAAATAACTTACAATTTTAATTGTTATTGTGGGATGGGCGTCCCGCCCGTCCTTTTTGGACGG
>NZ_JAUBTS010000119.1:0-8362 GCF_036705105.1 Microcoleus sp. B9-D4 | reverse complement strand
CCGCCCGTCCAAAAAGGACGGGCGGGACGCCCATCCCACAATAACAATTAAAATTGTAAGTTATTTAATTCGCGATCGCTAATCTGCGCTTACAAGCAAGGATCTCGCAAAATCTTCCCATCGCAAAAAATATTAAATAACAAAATTTGATAATTTTTGTTATTATGGGGGGTAATAGTTGACTCAAATAGGTGACTCAACATCATGAATATATCCTTAACTCCTGAACTAGAGCAGTTTGTTCAATCAACAGTCAAAAACGGTAGGTACTCATCTGCTTCTGAAGTGATTCTGGCTGGGTTACAATTGCTAAAAGAACGAGAAGTTTTAGTTGTTTTGAATCCGGTTTCGTCCGATGATAAGCAGAAACCCAGCTATGATTTCTCTGATTTGGTGGGGCGATTAACTTGGCAGGGAGATGCAGTAACAATGCAGAGGAATCTACGCGATGAGTGGTAATCGCTATGTGTTGGATACGAATGCGATCGTTGCTTTGCTTCAAGGAAATATTCAACTAATTGAATTACTTAAAGATGCGGATTGGATCGGAGTTTCAGTTATTAGCAAAATTGAGTTTCTGGTATTTCCTGGGCTGACTCAAGACGATCGCGAGATTTTTGAGCAGTTTCTGCAACGAGTGGAGGTTCTTGGTTTAGTAGCGATGGATGCTGTTTTGATTGAAAAAATCATTGAAATTCGCCAGCAACATCGCTTGAAACTACCAGATGCGGTTATTGCAGCAATGGCAATCCAAAATTCAGCAAGTTTGGTGACGGCCGATCGAGAGTTTGCAAAGGTAACAAGTTTGACGGTAATTAATTGGTAGCGATTGCCCTTGGTTGAGAAAAAGGAGTAAAGGGCGATCGTACTTTTTGACTAATGGTAAAGGGGCGATCGCCCTTTTTTTCGGAAGGGGAAAGAAAGGGTGATCGCCTGGGGGTTCAGAAACCGGGTTTTTGCACAAGATATCGGTTAAAGAGGAAAAGGTTATCTAAAAACCCGGTTTCTTTTGTTTGGGTAAAGGGCGCTCTTTGTTGAGAAAAAGCAAGAAAGGGCGATCGCCTAGTTTTATGCGAAACGCGGCCTAATCTTCAGAAAACTTTACAAATCGGAGATTTGGGTCGGGAAAAGTTGACTCAGGAAGCGCGATCGCCAAAACGTTCTCTAACAACTCAAAAATTGTTTGCTTCGCAGCTAACAAAAGGGCGCAGTTTTGCGGGTTGAGACTCAGGGAATCCAACCACGGAAGGCTGGTTTCGCTAATAGCTTCCAGGTGGCGGCAAAGCAGATGGGGGGCAATTTCGGCGGCGCTTTGTTCGAGGATTTTGGGAACTGCTTGCAGAAGGTTGGCTAGGGTGGCGACATCGGGAGATTCCCAGACATAATCTGCTAATGACATGAGTTTAGGTGCGATTTCCGTAGGGGAAATTTCGCCGCCGCCCCCATTGGTTTCTAGCTGAATGATGCCTTGCTGCTGTGCTTGTTGCAGCAGCGTACAGCAACGAAGATAGGCAGATCGAACGCGATAGAGGCTATCTTGCGGGGTGGGTTGTCCTGCTGTGCTGATGTTAATGGGGGCAACTTCTGTGAGGGGAACTCGGAGGCTGTACCAGCGCAGTGCATCCATACTCACGGCTTTGAGCAATTCTGCGGGGGCGATGTCGGGGATGGGATGGAGTTGCTGGGTAGGTTTGTGGAAGGCGTAGAGTTTGATGGGTTGAACGATGATGAATTGAAATTGCTCTTTGGTGTAGCCCAAGCATTGCATGGCGGCGGTGAGTAGGATGTCGTAGCCGGTGTAGGTGGTGGGACGGATGAGGATGATTTTGTCATAGCCTTGTTGGAATATTTGATGGTAGCGGGTGATGTCTTCTAGGAGTTGGGTGTATTCGCCGTCGCGGTGTTGGAGGACGCGATCGAAGTTGTCACCAAAGTCGGCGGTTTTGATAAACCAGTCTTTGGGTTCGTCTTTGAGGGAGGTTTGTTCGATGTCCGGGGGCAGGTCGGCGGCGAACTGGCGCGACATGGAGGCTTGGTAGATTTTGGGATGGGTTTTGAGGGTGTTGAGAAAGGTTTCGGGGTTGGAGGTTGGTTTGGGGGGGGTGATTAGGGTGTGGTTGGTTTGTTGGAGTAGGGTTTTGAGGGTGTCGGTGAGGGTACAGCGCAGGTCGGCTGATAAGGAGATTTGCTCTAGGGCTATGGGTGGGGTATCGAGGTAGGTTTGGTGGGGTGTGGTCATGTGAGGTTTTGAGGTGAGGAGGGTTGGGGGTGCGATCGCACTACCACTAGGAAAACTAAGAAGCAGCACGATCAATCTATAGAATTTTCAGGGTTTGATGAAGAATTATCTAATTTCTATTTCGACAATCACATTATTCTTTAATGCGATTTCTTCAATTTCTTTCTTTATCTGAGGATCAAGCCCCTGAAGAAAAACAAACCTTGCCTTTGTGAACAATCCATCTTTTGCAGAAGCTTCGATCACAGAATTTGCTTGCTTACTTGCGTAATCTTGTCCCACTTGAGCATTCTTGACTTCACTAAAAACAGTGAATCCGTCGCTTAAATCCAATGCAACATTATCTATCTGCTGACCATACTTTGCTTTATCAATCTCTAGCAACTTGATGCCAGAACGCAAAGCATCATCTAACTCTTTTTCTAGACCTCCAATATTATTTTTTAAACCTCCAAGTTGATCTCGTGATTTTTCCGATGTTGGAAACTCGGGATCATTTTTGAATTTTTCCGCAGAAGTCCTTTGTTGTTCAATTTTTCTTGAAAATTGATCTTTACCCAAAACTGTATCAGGAACTTCTTGTAAACGTTCCTGTAGAGTCTTCAAATCGTCTATATGGCGATCAATAACCTTGTGAACTGACTTGGTAGTAGGATCTAAATTACCGTCACTGTCATCCGGGTTATCTTGTGGGTTATTTCCACCTCCATTTCCAATTAAATTGTCAGGATCAACTTCCTGATCTTCTTTTGCAATTTGCTCAGAAGTATCATCAATCTTCTTGGCAATCTGTTTGCTGATATTATCCAACTGCTTACCCGCATCAGCAGCTTCATCGTTGAACTTGACAACGATTTCACCAATAGCAGCCATAGCTGGACGCACACCCGGCATGAGATCGAGAATCCAGCCAGCAGCACTATCCATCTGACTATCAAACTTCCGCCAGACACCAGCAAGACCTTCAACAACATCAGCAAGAATAGCTTTCCAGTTAGCTTCCTTGAAGATTTTTGCAGCTTGCTTGGTTACGTCAGGCCCCAGTTTCCGCAGTAATGCTCCAATTGGACTCTTGAGTGCAACTTTGGCAATCCCTTTGATTGCATCTCCAACACCAGGGAACCAACCAGCTAAAGAGCCAAGTAGTTCAACCCAAACTTCTACATCACGTCGTCCGTCAACAACAACCTTCCAAAGTGCTAGTGCTGTATCAACAACATCAATCGCTTGACCAACAATAGGAACAAACCCCAAAGCAACTTTGATAAGCTCAATAGTGACTTGACCACCAGTAGAGTTGCCAAAGTTCAAAATAGTATCAAGGAGCTTTTTACCATCAATTCCTAAAGTATTCAGCAATCCTTGTAACTGATTTTTTAACTCAGTAGCTTTCTGAGCGATCGCCTTCTCCACACCTGTCCGAGTAGCAGCAATTTTAGCATCCACCCCATTAATCTGGTTCCACAAGTGACCTGTCTTGTCCCCCAAAATGGCATTGACAATATCCGCCACCGTCTTCTGAGTGCGAGGTTCAATCCAATCAACAATCCCCTTCAGACCACTTCCAATTCCGCTAATTGTCGATTGGAAACCATCAGCAACACCATCCACCGCAGGCTTGACAATGTTGTTGTAAACATTGAAATTAAACTTAACACCAAACTTATCAACATTGATGCCAAGATTTTTCGTCCAATCAGTAGCGCTCAGGACGTGACCTTTGAACTCTCCAATCAGATTATTAGCACCTCGAACTGCCTGATCGACCTTAGTTCGGAAAGTTTGAGCCGCATTCGCAATGATCTGATTAATCTCTGCTCCAGTGCGGTAGGCATTCTTGATCGTATCAAAGAATTGCTGGATTGCTGAATTCACTCCGTCTTGAATCTCAGTTAACTTACCTCTGAGCCAACTCCGAGCGCTATTAACGGCACTCTTCACCGCATCTCGTCCTTGGTTAATTAACCATTTCGCATCATTTTTCCGATCTTTTACCCAGCCAATTCCGTAATCAGGAACTTGATTTACTGTGTTTTCTAAGCTATTCGCAAACGAATTAGCTTTATTGATAATCCCATCAGCCAGATTATCAACTTGACCCTTAATCGGATTAGCAATGCCATCAACCCAGGAATTAGCTTCATTACGAGCATTATCCAAAGCTTGATGAACCTTTTGCCGTTGCTCCGCATTCATCTGGTTGAGCAAATCTTGCATCTGTTGCTCATAGCTGCGCTTCTCCCGCTCAAGCTGGGCAATCTCCGCATTAGCCTTAGCCCGTTCCGGCCCCGCAAAATTCGCCAACGCCGTATCATAAATGCGCTGAATACGCGGATCGCTTAATAGTGGGCCAGAAGCACCACCGCCATTATTACCAGAAATTCCTGGCTTCCATCCTGGTAAACCTAGTTCAGACTGAGAGAGCTTGTGCTTGAATTTAACAATTAGCTCATAGTCCGTAGTCACACCTTTAGGACTATTGACTCGCAGCATATAAGTACCAGGAATCAAGTCAGCAATAATTTGCTCATCCGTAATTCCCTCCCGCATCGAATAAGCAATTGGTTCATTTCGCACATCGTACAGAACCAAATCTGCATCAGCCAGCAGCTTTTTCAGTTCAGCCGTTATCCGACCACCGCGAGACAGAGTAAACCGATAGTAATCATCAGGAACCAAATTTCCAACTGTCTCACCTGTAAGAGATGTTTCAAACGGATCGACCGGGCCAAACTCAGGTAAAGGTTTTGCTACATACCAATCTAATCCGCCTTTACCCTGCTGACGAGCAATCTCCGCCTGACGAGCCAACTCAGCCAACCGCGCTTCCTCCAGACGGCGTTCCTCTTCTTGGCGACGGCGTTCCATTTCTTCACGCAAACGCCGTTCTTGTTCTTCAAGTTCCCGTTGCTTAGCTTCGGCTTCCCGTCGCCGTGCTTCCTCTTCTTGACGAACTCGCTCTTGATCCCGCGCAAATGCCTCTTCCTGTTCTCGCCGAATACGAGCTTCTTCTTCTTGTCGCTGCCTTAATTCTTCTTCGCGCTGTAGCCGTTCTTGCTCTTGCTTCCACTCATAGTTGGGATGATGTTGCGGAATATAAATCCAATCTCCTGCGGCGATCCTGTGGACATTTGCAAGCCCATTTTTATTCCCAACAAAGGCCCAGTAGTCAGGATCTACGCCATTACCCATAGTTCGTTCAGTAATGTGGCTAATAAATACTCCTGAAGGGATTTGATAAGGGACCCAATCGTAATACTCGCCATTCTTCGAGAACCGTTCAGCGTGCGCCCAGATTTCTGGCGACACCTTATCCGGGTCAACCATAGGCATAATCGGAGCAATATACTCCGCGCCCGGTTCCTCAAAAGAAATCTCAGCCAGTTGCCGGAAAGCCTCAATCTGCTCAAGCGTTAAATCATCAACACTGAACCCTTGACCGCCAAACAACCCAAAATCAGGAGTTGCTGCATTCAAATTCACCTCGTAACCCAAATCGGCCAAAGATGCGATAGTAACAGGACTAATCGGCGCATTCCCAGCCTTGCCGCTTAAGTTCAAATCGGCCGTCATCACCTCATCTTGGAACAGTGCCTCATTCCAATGGAAACCAGCCGAACCTTTACCCTCAGTTTCCAGAGAAATCGCATCAGTCAAACCGCCCAAATCTTTGAACGCATCAACCGCCTTTCCACCGTTATACTGAGCCAGCGGCGTACCCGCATAATCCACCAAACCCTTAGCTTCCCAAAGATTGCCAAAACCCAAAGCGTGTAAAAACTCGTGCTGCACGACGCTGAACAACTTCCCAGAACGCTCCAATTCAGCAATATCCGCTGCATCAAACTGCACTAAAGATTGAGCGGGCAACATGGTTCCGTAGCGCATGAAATCAATTTTAGTTCGCGCTTGGGTGCCGCTCGCACCGTCAATCGTGGCAGTGGAAATTTTAATATTGATGTCGTCGATAATCTTGCCGTCAACCACAGCACTCGGCAACCCTTTGCCAATTAATCCAGCCACACTTTTTGCAGCGGCTTGCATAATCGCCTGTTGCGAAGCACTCAGCGGCGTTTCATATTCCAGATCGATATTAAACGGCTCAGTGGCGGTACTCTCAAATCCAGAGAGAACGTAAGTTGCAGGATCGGCATTGCGTCGATCGATCTTGACAATTACCTCTGCTGGTGCGTTGGCTGGCAACTGCAATTTATGACTGCCTTTGCTCAAGGATTGAGTCCCCAATAATTGTCCAGAAGTTGTCAGGTAGCTGACGGATAAGTCGCCTGAGAGGACGGAAAACTTAGCACCATTTAAGTAGCGACTGTCAACCCGATAAATATCCGACGGATCGACGCTGCTAACCTGATCGATGACATCTTCGGTAGCGGAAGGAATCAGTTGCGTTGCATTAGCAAGATTATTGCTGCCCCGATCGACATTTGTTTGAGGAATTCCAGGGACTGTAACCGCAGGAGGAGTCGGATCTCCGGGTAACTGCTTGGTACTCGGATGTTGAGAAATGAACACATCAGTAATGCTTCGCTGTCCGGGTTTAATCGTGTAAAGTTCCGGTATAGTTACCTTTGCCAACTGCACCGCAGCAGCAACATTCAGCAAACCTGACCCTGTTTGAGCGTCCCAATTAGGTCGAGCGAGGTCTGTAGCAGTACGCTTGATCGCGTCAATTGCCTGAGTATAATTCAGCTTAGGATTTGCTGCTAACACTTGAGCGATCGCATTTGTGACTTCAACAGCAGCAACCTTTGTGCTGGATGTACTGCCGCTGCTACCCTTAGCGAGAATATCGAGAGTATTGCCGCTACCCGAATAATCTGCCAATTTAAAGGCATTGGATAGTGCAACGGAATCGTTAAATCGTTGAGCCGCACCGACAGTAACTACGTTGTCAACTTCCTTAGATAATAGACCCAGAGCCGACATTGTGCCTGGGTTATCTCCAGCCGGAACAACAATAATAACATTGTTCTGATATGCGTAGGCGATCGCCGATCGTTCCGCCGCAGTTAATTCCTTGCGGGGAATCACAGTTCCATCAGGCTGAGTTTGAGTCAGGTTGATGTTAATATTAACAACGGCATGGGGTTGCTTGGATACTTTAGCAGCATCCACAAATTTAATCAGAGATTCTACCCACTGACTCGAATTATCTTGAGTGCGAACTACTGGCTGCGACGGGTTACTATTAACTCCATTAGCTGATGGGGAAGGATTGTTTGTGCTATTTGCGGGTTTTTCCTCTGCAACGATCGGAATCTTTTCCTCAGCAGGATTATTGACAGTCAAGCCAGTATCAGTGATAAAACCTACCAAAGGTCGATCGGCTTGAGGAAACTCAAATTGTACTGGTGCGATCGCAGGTGGTGCGACTTTCACTACCATATCTTCCAGCCGCGAAATCAACGCCCCTGTATTATCCGAAATAGGAGTCGCCCCAGTTTGCTCTCTCAGCTTCTCAGTCATGGTTTGTAAACGAGCAATCAAAGTGCGATCGATCGCATTTTCGGCAACAACATCAGCACCACCCAAATTACTCAAACGCTGTTTAATGCTTTCCAATCGCGCAATCCAATCAGCATTGACATTATTATTGTTTTGTGCTACTTCCTGCTTAACCGGTTCAGTCACCGCAGCAGTCGAATTATCCTCAGTTGGTTTTTCAACTGTTGGATAAATTGGCAATAACTCTTTTGGTGCAGCATCATTAACACCAGCAGTCTCAGTCTGAGTAACTATCTCCTTGTTCCGCAAGTCTACAGCAGTATTCGTACCTACAACTGGCATAGTTTCCGCTGCTGTCGGCGGCACAATCGCTGGAGTTTCTTTACTCTCAACAGCCAATGTTGGCTGACTTTCCTTCACCGACTCTACAGGATTTGCGGCTACAACAACTTGAGTAGTTTCAGTTTTCTCTACCTCAGTTACTAAAGCAGGTTTTGTTTCTACTTTCGCCTGAGTTTCCGCTGGCAAAACTTCGGGTTTTGTTTCTACCTTTGTCAGAGTTTCCGCTGGCAAAACTTCGGGCTTTGTTTCTACTTTCGCCTGAGTTTCCGCTGGCAAAACTTCGGGTTTTGTTTCTACCTTTGTCAGAGTTTCCGCTGG
>NZ_JAUBTS010000118.1:0-8365 GCF_036705105.1 Microcoleus sp. B9-D4 | reverse complement strand
GATGGAATACTTTCCACAGGAAGTTTTACCGTGTCTGACTGAAACTTTTCAGAGGTAATCGAGTTGGTAGCAGCAAAGCTACTTACTGATGTAGATGACCACAGGAGAATTGTACCCAGTGCGATCTGTATTTTGCGGTATGTACTCATGATAAACTCCAGTATTTGAGGGCAGGATTCAAGATAGTAGCGATGATCCTAGTAGTAGTCAGTGACACTCCCACGAAGTACATCTAAGCGGGTTGCTCTGACCACTACCTTTAGGTAGACGTTGCCCAACCCCAATTTGGGAATTTTTCGAGTTACGGGCATTTTTTCTCCCCAAAAATTCACCCTCAACCCCTAGAACCTTTGCTCCTCTTACCTTTGGAGCGCTGCAACATCTTATCATACCAAATCCGGGTTTGATACCCCCTTTTTGGGTAAACCGCACAATCTGGTAGAGACGTTCCGTCGGAACGTCTCTACGCGTCGGCTTGCCACAGGCGGGATATAATACCAATTTTCTTTAATGATGCTACAGAGCGACATCCCCCTTAGCCCCCCGATGAATTGGGGAGAAAATCTTGAGAATTCAAAGTCCGCCTTTTTAAGCTATGCCTTACTCACATCTTTCTTAACAAAATTAGGCTTGATATCCGGGGGGAATGGGTACAAACTAACTTCCATGTAGCAGCAATGCCATGCAAACGTTGCCAGCCTCGCCAGACGGTATTGACACCCGGTTCATCCAGGGCGGTTTCGGGGCAACCACGGGGGATTGCCCATAGGGAAAACGTGGCTTTTGTAGGGGGTAGTACCCCCGTGCCTACCCCCCACTAACCATCGAAGGGGCATTTCAGGAATCGGGGCGATTCCCTACGGGATAGCTTCGCACGCGTGTGGGGGGCGGCCCCTGCAAAGAATGAAACCGCCCTGGGTGATGGGGGTGCGATCGCAGTTAGGATCGAGGGCGATCGGCGCCGAAAAAACTGCTCAACAGGGTAAAATGTTTTCCAAATCCCCTTAAAAATGGAAAATAAACAAAAATGAATCGCCCTCAAAGTGTTACAGTTTTGGCAATCTTGCAGCTAATTAGCGGCGTCTTCAGCCTCCTTGACGGCTTGTTCATCTTACTTTTTGCTGGCATTTTTGGCGGTCTCGGTGCGGCTTTCGGCGGGGCAAAAGTTGGCACTGTAATCGGTGGCTTCATTGCAATTTTTGCTGCGATCAGTTTTATTTTAGGCCTCCTCTCCTTACTCTTAGCTTGGGGTTTGTTTCAACTAAAAAAATGGGCTTGGACGGGAACGTTAATTGTCCACATCATCGCCACCCTCGCGCAAATTGCCAAAATGTTGGGCAGCGGCGGTACAGCAGTCAATTTTTTAACTCTGGGTTTTGCAGGGGCTAGCATTTACTACCTGCTGCTGCCGGATGTTAAACAAGCATTTCGTGTCTGATTTCCTTTTAATTAACGGTACTGAATTCTCGAATCGAAAAAAGCATAGGAAATATCAACCGCCAGATTAATCAGTACAAAACTTACAGCCACAAAAATTACTCCTCCTTGGACAATTGGGTAATCCCGCGTCAAAATACCGCTATAAATCCAAGAACCAATTCCCGGCCACGAGAAAATCGTTTCAGTCAGAATAGCGCCGCTTAAAAGAGTGCCGAACTGCAAACCGATAGTTGTGACGATCGGCAAAAACGCATTTTTTAAAGCGTGTTTCAAAATCACCCAATATTCCGGTAATCCCTTCGCCCTCGCAGTGCGGATGTAATCTTGAGAAAGCACTTCCAGCATCGCAGAACGAGTGATGCGAGCTATAATCGCCAGGGGAATAGTTCCTAAAGTCAAAGCTGGAAGGATTATATGGGCGATCGTATCCCGCAAAGCCGCCAAATCCCACCTCAGCAAAGAATCCAAAATATAAACACCCGTAATCGACTTAAAACCAAACCCCAAATCTACACTAATCCGCCCGCTAGGAGGCAGCCATTTCAGATAAACAGCAAACAAATAAATCAACATCAATCCCAACCAATACACCGGCAAAGATACGCCAATTAAGGAACCGCTCATCGCGAGATTATCCAACCAGCTATTTTTCCGAACAGCAGCCAAAATCCCCGCCGGAATTCCGATAAAAAGTGCCACCAACATCGCCACCACAGACAATTCCAAAGTAGCAGGCCAGCGACTTGTAATTTCATCAATTATGGGAATACCGCTAATAATGCTATTTCCCAAATCGAAGCGCAGCAAACTCCATAAGAAAGCTAAATATTGCAAAGGCAAAGGCTGATTCAGACCCAACCTTACTTTCAAAATTTCCACCTGTGCGGGAGTTCCCCGTTCTCCCAAAAGCACTGTAGCTGGGTCTCCCGGTATCAAATGCAAAAATATAAATACTAGCAGAGTGATTCCCAAAAGGACTGGCAATAGTCCCAGCAAACGTTTAATAATGTAATTAATCATTTTTTTAATAGAGATTCGCTATGCTCGGATTTGGCTGCATTTTCACATATCGTTATATGGTTGGTAGGGCCGGGTTTTACGAAAAATATTTGTAGTAACGAAGGATATGGATAAACCCGCCTTTTATTAGGGAACCGCGAAGAGAAGAGGGCGGGTTTATGAATCTACTAAATTATTTCATATATTTATCGTAAAACCCGCCCCTACACCAATATATGCAGGTAAAACCCGCCGTTTTCAAGACTTACTAACATCCTCAAAAGACTCAGATCCCAAAGGACTCGGAATCCAACCTTTAATATTCTTGCGTTTCCCTAAAAGTGGCTGCGAATGTACGATCGGCAAACGCACAGCTTCCCCATGCAAAATCTCGCTAACCTCCGCATAAATTTTCGCCCTAGCTGCTTTATCTCCACTCGCCCTCCCCCGATCCAAAAGTTCCAGAACTTTCGGATTTTTCCAATTTCCCAAATCTCCGGTGGAACCAGGGCCGAAGTGAGGATAATAAAAATTGTCTGGATCGCCATAATCTCCCGTCCAACCCATCATAAAAGCTTGAAATCCGGGAGGTTTGAGCCGATCGGCTAAATAAGCAGACCAATCCTTTGTCAACAATTTGACCCGAATCCCGATCGCGCTCAAATCCGCCGCCAAAGCCTCAGCGATCGGCTTCGGCGTGGGAAAATAGGGACGGCTGACCGGCATATACCACAAATCCAAATCAAAACCGTTCGGATAACCAGCTTTCGCCAGCATTGCTTTAGCTTGCTGCGGGTTAAATTCATAATCTTTAACTTGATCAGACGCCGCCCAATTCAGCGCAGGCGGGAGAAATTGCGAATCATGTTTTCCGAGTTCTCCCCAGAAAGCTTTGACTATGGCGGGCTTGTTAATTGTTTGGGCGATCGCCCGCCTGACTTCTGGTTTTGACAAAGGTTCGTAACTCGGATTTAAGGCTAAATAACCGACATTAAAAGAAGGTCGCACAACAGCTTCTAAATTAGCATCTCCCTGAACTTCTTGCAGTTGATCCGGCGTTAAATCCACCGTAAAATCAAGTTGTCCTGCTCGCAATTGAGCCAATCTCGCCGCCGGATCGTCAACAAAACGAATTACCAATTGATTGACTTTTGGGGCGCCTGTTTTCCAATAATTCGGATTTTTTGCTAAGATAATGCGATCGCCCGATCGCCATTCCTGAAACACAAAAGGCCCCGTCCCCACCGCCAGCGACCCCGGAGTGCCGTATTTAGCACCCGCTTTTTTCACCGCCGCCGGACTCGCCATCCCGAAATAACCAGACCCAATCGCCGACGGAAAAGCAGCAAAAGGTCGATTCAAAACAAATTTAATTGTAGACTTATCAACAACCGCCACATCTTTTACTAAAGAATCTTTTTCTCCCTTAAACCCGCCAAAAAAATCTTTCCAAATCGGATAATTCTTGCCCGCTTCTCGAAAACCGTTAGGATTTTTTGCATCCCACCAGCGATCCACATTAAACTTAACAGCTTCCGCGTCAAAATCCGTACCGTCGTGAAACTTTACCCCGGAACGCAACTTAAAAGTCCAAGTTTTGCCATCTTTAGAACTTGACCATTCAGTAGCGAGACTCGGCTCAAGTTCCACAGTTCCCGGTTTGAAATCAGTCAACCGATTGTAAATTTGGTCGATAACAATCACCGAATTGCCATCAGTAATATTTCCCGGTTCCAGATTGATCGGCGGCCCACCCGCACCGTAAACTAAAGCCCCAGCCGGAACCGGAGCAGGAGTGGTCGGAGTTGAAGAATTATTGCTAACCGTGTTTGAAGGAGTGCCGCAATTTGATAAAATTACAGCCATCCCAAAAACTATACTTAATAAAACTAAACGCCAGGGTTTTAACAATCTCATTTCAATAGCTCCAGTTTAATAGAAAATTATACTCATATCAATAAATTTCTACTTTGCTCTTTCTCTCCCCTCTGTGGTCTCTGCGTTCTCTGCGGTTCATTTAGTAAATTCTATATTAACAACCCATCTAAATTAACAAACCAAATAGAGCAGCCTGATGATATCATGCTGGAGGGAAAAATATCAAGCCACACCTTTACATTAGGCGACGCAGCCAGGATGAAAGCTAACATTTCCGGCCCAGCTAGATGGGTCATTCGATTTTAGATTGTAGATTTTAGAGTTACTCCCTGAATCTAGGGGGAGCATAAACATTCCTTTCCTCACCCAAAATATTTTTAAATATCTGCATATAACAACCAGATTCGGGATTCAAAAACATCAATATTTCTCTCTTTTCTCTTTCTCTGCGCCCTCTGCGCCCTCTGCGGTTTGTTAAAAAAAATCTACTTTACTTCAAGCAATACGATGGCTATATGCGATCGCACCCAACCCTACAAATCAAAACTCTCTTCACCAATACTTCCCAGTCCCCCACTACCCAGAAACTCTTCCTCCTCTACTTCCTCACTCCCAGACTCGAAACTTTCCACCACAAACGGTAAACCAGCCGCCATCAAACCCCGTTGAATCAGTTCCGGCGTTTCCTCAAACAAAACAAATAGCGGATGAACAGCCTCAGCTTCATCGCTGTAAATATGTCTGTAGCGGTGTGGCATCACCCATTCGTAACCTTTATCCAGCCACACCTGAGACTGCCGCCAGCGGCCGAGCAACTCAGAAAACTCTTCGCCCGGACGATGAATGAAAATCAAAATTTCCACTCCAATTTTAACTTTCCATTCAGGATCGCACATCAAAATCGCCAAATCGCAGGGCAAACAAACTGCCTGTCCGGGCGATATGCTAGTGCCGCTGCTTCCTGCATAAGAAACCCCGTCCCGCAAGCGCGCAATTGGCAGAGGAATTGTGATTAAACTCTCAAGGGCGCGGCGGATACTGGGAATCATTTCCATGTAAACTCGATATTTTTTCAGCAGGGCGATCGCGGCCGAAGATTCGCTGTACTCTGCTAGTAAAGTCTCGTAATGTGATTGTTTAACAGACATTTTCAAACCAAAGAATAAGTAATTACTAATTGCTGCTAATTGCTAATCGATCGCTTCTCGTTACTAGGAAGACCCCATTTGTGACAACTTAAGTTCAAGTGCCCCCCTTCGGGGAACTTGAGCTTGCCTCCAGGCCTTGCTGTGTAACGCGAACAGCGATTGAAACATTTATGGCTCTGGGCTACAAATGTCTGGAGAATGCTTACAGCCTTTTTATTTACAAGGTTTGAGCCATTTGCAGTCTCAAGATTAAGCCCGATACGATGCCTCTTTGTTATTTTATGCCGCTCGCCTGAACTTCATCTGACCGAAAAAGGTAATCAGGTCTGTAAGGTGTGACTCTGGGAGCGTTAAGGATCGCGAATTCAATAATTTACACAAGTTTGTGGGGAGTAGGGGTTGGGCACTCTTAGCCCGCCCTTTCTGGACGGGCTAAGAGTGCCATCCCACAAGAACCATTAAAATTTTAAGTTATTTAATTCTCATTCCTAAGTTTCACAAGAGCTACTACAGATAAAATGACGTGGGGATGCCAAGATTAAAGATATAGCAGAGCTAAAGCTCAAACTAGGGCGCCGATCGATCAAACCTCACCCCTAACTCTGCGAAATAACCCAAAGGCGGTAGCATAGTTTGGGAAACGGCATCAACTGAAGATGAACTTAGCGCCAGCAACAGTCCTGCAACAGGGCAAATACACAATTAACGCGACTTTAGGGATAGGAGGGTTCGGCATCACTTACCGAGCTATCCACACCCATTTAAACCAAACCGTCGTACTCAAAACCCTCAACGAAAGTCTGCGCCAACACCCAGAATCTGCCCAATTTCAGCAGCAGTTTATTGCCGAAGCCCAACGCCGATCGCGGTGTCAGCATCCCAACATAGTCAGGGTAATCGACTTTTTTGAAGAAGCCGGACAGTCTTTTATTGCAATGGACTACATTCCGGGCCAAACTCTCGCCCAAATAGTCGAAACCGATCAGCCACTGCCAGAAGCCCAGGCCCTGCACTATATTCGGCAAATAGCCTCAGCCGTAAGTACAGTTCATCACAGCGGATTGCTGCACGGAGATATCAAGCCAGAAAATATTATCCGGCGAGCTGATTCTCACGTAGTAATGTTAATAGATTTCGGAATTCCCCGTGGCTTTACCGCCGGCACCAAACAAACCCACACTAACTGGCTCTCCCCTGGGTACGCGCCGATCGAACAATACCTCTATGACGGTAAATGTACACCGGCCACTGACATCTACGCGATCGCAGCCACCCTCTACTACTTACTCTCCGGCGTGGCGCCCGTAGCAGCACCCCTGCGCGATCGCATTCCCCTGACTGAGTTACGGCAATTTCAGCCCAACCTCAGCCCCCGAATCGAGCGAGCCATCCTTCAGGGACTCGAAATCGACCCCCACAACCGCCCTCAGACAGTGGAAAATTGGCTCACCATGCTGCAAGAAACCGAGCGAGTATCAGTAAAAAGAAAAGGCAAGCAAAGTCTGCGATTGCCCGCACCTCCCCCGCCGCAGTTGACTTTTCTGGCGTTTGTCGTAACGGCTGCAATTGCAGGCTGGATGGGTTTTGACCTCGCATGGCACTACAACAGCACCAGTCTCAGCAATCGTCCCAAAATTGAATCCTTCCCATCTCTCGAAGATTTGCTCAAATCCCGCGATTTGTCAGGGCCGATGTTCGGGCAGCCCTCTGTCGAAAGCAGCCCTCTCTACCCGATCGAACTCAACAAGCTCCCCAAACCCCCCTTAGACACCAGCAACATTCCCGAACAAATCGAGCCCTCAGAAACTAGCGCCGAACCCTCTGAGTCCCCAAACCAGGAAACTCCCGCCCCAGATCCCGAAGCGGAATCTGAGCCATCCCCGACGCCAGAACCCGCCGAGGAGCCTTCTGAGTCCCCCATTCCAGAGCCTCAAACCGAAATCGAGCCAGAGCCCGAACCAGAAGCCGCACCGGTACCGGAAGTTGCGCCCCTGCCGCCAGAACCGCCCGCCGCACCCGCCCCGCCTGCCCCTGAGAGTGCTAGCGCTGAAACCCTGCCGCCGTCGGAATCCCCGTCGCCAGTAATAGCGTCGCCGATCGAGCGATCGCCTGAGCCTGCGATACCAAGCCCCAGTGGCAACAATTCAGATAGTTCGATCGCACCTGATTCACCACCCCCTGTGGCAGATCCCACGATGCCTTTTCCCGAACCTGCGACAAATTAGTATGGTTTTTGTTGGTTAAAAGTGCGGACAAATACTTGGTTTTATGAGTCAGCAAATATCCGCTCAGTAGTTGAGATAATAATGCCCTACCTAGCCAAAGACTATCTTCCAAAAACTTCCGTCGAATCTGAAAATCCCAACAGTCGCCCTCTGAGTTTATCGAATATTTCCTATTCCCTCTCCAATCCCAATGCTCGCAAAAAAATGCAGGACTGTTTCGTATTTTGATTTAAATTATGTTAGAATATGTGCGCGGCGCGGAGGTTCTGTTAAGTCGTGTATTACTGCTGCAAAGCTGCAAACATTTTGGTAGAAAGCAACCCCAACCTCGAATTTGAGTCAGTGTAAGCGACGCTTTTGGGCTATGCCGTGGCGCGTTAGACTGTTCTAACTCTCAACAATCCTATCCCCGACACTCGGGGTGGGAGTGTCAATTCCCCCAAACTTCCTTCCTTTGGGAGCAAGCATCATTGGGGACAAGCAAGTTATAATTTGTTGCGGAAGCGCACAGAGATTTTTTGTCAGGAACTCAGGGCTAAAGCCACTGAGCTTGTAAGAAATTACAAGCTGTTCTGACCAGACCCCTCTCAGGAGGAGGCGTTATTCAGGTCACGACACCGGAGAGTGCGACGCCAGTTTTCCGCTCTGTCATCTGCAATTAAACAGTTTTAAAGT
>NZ_JAUBTS010000117.1:0-8475 GCF_036705105.1 Microcoleus sp. B9-D4 | reverse complement strand
ATTGTTGAGCAATAACTTGCCCGGTGTTGAAAGGCAGGTACTTTTAGATGCGATCGTTTTTTAGTCTAAACTCCAGTTAATTATTATCTCACTTTTTACAAGGCAATTAGTAGAGATGCGCGATCGCCCGTGCTCAGAAACCGGGTTTCTCCATAAATCTCTGTGATTATCGAAATTGAAGCGAATAAAATGACCTCGTTCGGGGATATATTTTAGCAAAATTCTTCTCCTTCTGGTTTTCCCCAAGAGATTTCTTCGCCCGGTTCTATTTCGCCTGCTAATAATTCATCTAGGGTATATTTGGAAACTTTCTGATTTACAGGCTCTATGACTATTTTTCCATTTTCTATACTGCAAATTACTGCATCATCTGCTTTCAGGTTGAAATATTTGGTTCTTCAGTACGTAGTATGCTAAACAACCCAAAATCAAGCTGTAAACCTTGTTAAATAAGGATTAAACGAAATATCGCTCATTCTAGCCCAATTCATCCAAATAAATAGTCAAAACCTTTGCGGAGCAAAGGTTTTGACTACATTTCTATACAATTTGGCATACCAAGTAATGAAGAGCCATTATTTTTTGTATACTCATCCAAAGATTTTATAATAATTAGAATCTTTTTTAATAAAAACTCTCAGTCTAAATAATCGATAATAAAACACAACCTGTTTACTTAGTTTGTTGTTGATTTTCTCCCAAAGGGAACGTTTGGGATATTCAATCTGTTTATGGATGTCGAAGTAAATTTGTTTCTCCTGAATAATTGCTTGTCCATTTTGGATTCTTACTCGTTCAATATTATCCTTAAAGAATGGAAATTTGTCTTCGCGGAAAAAATCAAATGTCATCCCAATTCGAGCCGCAGCTAGCCCCATAGCATAACCCTCACCATGATAGATTTCTTGCATTTCAAAAAAGTAAGAAATTGTCTGCCAAAGTTCAAAAAATTCCCCTTCTAATCCATTCTGTCTCTTCATGACAAACATAAACTCGTGAAGCCACTTCACTTGTTGAAGATCAATATTTAGTTTTTGCCCTGCTGCTTTTATAACTTCAATTTCTTTCGGATTTTTAATGTTTTGTATGTGTTTGACTAAATCAGTACCTGCTCTTGCTGTAATTCCAGGAGACCAATTCATTTCTTCTACTAGAGGGCCTAGCAATCTAACATCAGAGTCTAAAAACATACAACTCTCAAATAGTGAGAGAGCTTTTTCAAGAACGAAACGTTTGTCATGATACCCTTTCACACTCTGGAGGTGGTGCTTGAACACCAGAACATGAGGGAAATTTTTAAACTGCTCTGGTTGATCGCTTAGGATACATAAAGTTGTGGAAGGCATATGGGTCTGGATATCTTGAGCTAGCATCTTTACATGAGCACGATACCTATCACCTACAGCTAGAGTACAAAAACAAAACTTTTCAGATGTGTCCATATGATTTGATCGCAAGAGATGTGAGTTAAACTTGCAGAAATTTTTCGTGAATCCAACTTATGAAAATATTTTATGTTGACACCCTTATTACGATCAGGTGATAATTTAACAGCACATCCCTCGTTCCCAGGCTCTGCCTGGTAACTGATATCCAGAGGCTGGGCCTCGCCCCAACCCACCAACAAACCCTCCATTCCCTTCTAGGCCCTGCCTGGTCCCTCGTTCCCAGGCAGAGCCTGGTAACGCATATCCAGAGGCTGGGCCTCGCCCCAACCCTTAAACAAACCCTCCATTCCCTCGTTCCCTCGTTACCAGGCAGAGCCTGGGAACGCATATCCAGAGGCTGGGCCTCGCCCCAACCCTTAAACAAACCCTCGATCGCCCCAATGGGAAGAAGCAGATACAAAGTAATATATTCCGACAACCAACCGCACTTTGTCACCTCTACAATTATCAACTGGATTCCTGTATTCTGTCAAGCAGAAATAGCACAAATAGTCTTAGATTCCTTAAGTTTTATGCAACGGGAGAAGCGTTTAGCCTTACACGGTTACGTTTTGATGGAAAATCACTTGCACTTAATCGTAACTTCTTCTGAATTGTCAACACAAATGAGAAATTTTAAATCATTTACAGCTCGCTCCATAATTGACTTGCTTGAAAAAAATCAAGTTACCAACATCCTCGATCAACTCGCATTCTATAAAAAGCTACACAAAAAAGACCAAAAATATCAGCTATGGCAAGAAGGGTTCCACCCGCAAGCTATTTTGGATGAGGCAATGCTGTTGCAAAAATTGAAGTATATCCACAATAATCCTGTTAGGCGCGGCTATGTTGACGATCCAGCTTGTTGGAGATATTCTAGTTATCGAAATTATATGGGTCAGGATGGATTGTTGCCAGTTGATTTGATTGATTGTTGAGTCGGATGATTTGTTTGAAGGAGCGAGGCAGAGCCTCTGGATATGCGTTACCAGGCAGAGCCTGTTAACGAGGAGAACTAGGGGAAAAAGAAGGGAAAAGAGCGAGGCAGAGCCTCTGGATATGCGTTACCAGGCAGAGCCTGTTAACGAGGAGAGCAATACCAAATCTCGCATCTAAGCATCTAATCTTCTAGCTTACTTGGGAACGAGGAAATGGTCTCGCTAAATGTCCTGACTGTGATTTCCCTGCCTAAATCCTGAGCGAGTAAATCGATACCGTTAATAACTTTATTTGGCTCTGCAATACTCAAAACCTCATAGCATTTTTCCCGATAATCGGGACGATCTTGGAAATACTGAATCGCTCGATCGAGCGGTTCCATAACTTGATAAGCTGCTTCAGCTTTGTCGATCGCCTCTTGGGGAATCGGAGTCGCTAACCTTTGCATAGCCAAGTCGATTAAATCTCTAGAATTTACCCGCTCGCTCGGCCATCGATCGGCATTTGCCAACAACTTTTCTGCTATACTATCGATTTGATTCAAGCAAGGAACAGGCGACCAATTTGGATAATTTGGTTCGCCAAACTCAATTCGCCCTTCACAAACCATCTCGAATTTAATAGTAGTGCCGTCAACAATAACAGGAAATCTTATCCCATACTGGTTCGCTTGAATATCGTTGGGGAGAACAATGCGTGAAGCGAAGCTATCCCCAAGGGAATCGCGACTAGCAAAAATCGCATCATAGCCTCCTTCGGCAACTTTTCGGCGCAGGAGACGGTAGCCATCATCCATCGGACACATAAAGTCAATATCCTGGCTCAACCGATATTCTCCGTGTTCCATACTTACCAGGGTTCCGCCGCCAAAATACGCCCGACATTCCTGTAGAAATGCGACATTCAAGTGGCTGAGTACAGTTAATATCTTTTGATGAATTTCGCGTTTAAACATTGCTTGAGAACTTACCCAATTTTCTGGATTTTTTGGCGGAAAACTGCTTCCCAGTTCTGCTATTAACCAAGACTGATAGTGTTGGCTGATTTGTTGAATAAAAGCCAGTTCCTCAAAACTAGGTGTTCCCAAGACTCCCCAATAATGCCAGCCTGATTCGTAGCGGCATAGCATTTCCTTGAAACTCATTTTTTTTACATCAGCAATTTGCCAGCAGATAGCTTGAAGGAATGGGAGTTCGGCGGGAATTGTCAACCCGGTTGCTATTTCTTGATGGTTCATCTGCTTGCGGGGAAAGCGAGGCAGAGCCTCTGGATATGCGTTACCAGGCAGAGCCGCTTGGTGACAAATTAAGCTCGCACCCACCGTCTCTCTTGTTTGTATCGAAGTCTCGATCCCCCCTAACCCCCCTTAATAAGGGGGGGACAAGATTCTTCTCAAAGTCCCCCTTCTTAAGGGCAGGGCTGTTTCATTCTCAAGAAAACGATGATTTTGACTCTTGTAGTGCCCCCGTGCCTACCCTCCCCATCCACGATTTGCTCATGTTTCAGAGATTGGGGCAGTCACGGGGGGCTGCCCCTACAAGAGAATGAAACAGCCCTGCCTTCTTAAGGGGGGAACAAGATTCTTCTCAAAGTCCCCCTTCTTAAGGGGGATTTAGGGGGAGCGAGACTCGACTAAAAGAGACATTTATTATGGGTTTCAGTCTTAAGTTGTCACCAATGGGCAGAGCCTGGTAACGAGGGATTTTCTTCCAGTCCGCGCAGGCGGACTTTGTTGGTTTAGCCCCGAATTCTATTCGGCGGGTTCTATTCCGTAGCTTTCTAACTTCCCGATAAAATCTCTTCTAGTGCTAATTTCAGCGTCGGATATTGATATTGAAAACCGCTAGCTAAAGTTTGTTTCGGCAACACTTTCTGCCCTTCTAAAACAAGTTTGGCCCCGTCTCCCAACAGCATTTCTAAAGCAAAACCTGGCACCGGCAACCAAGAAGGCCGCTTTAAAACTTCCCCTAAAGTTTGACACAATTCATTCATCCGCACCGGATTCGGTGCTGTCGCATTCAAAACGCCTTCAACTTGCGAATTTTGCAAAGCGTACAAAATTAAATCAACTACATCCTCGCGATGAACCCAAGAAAACCACTGTTTCCCAGTGCCCAGCGGCCCGCCTGCAAATAGTTTAAAAGGTGGCAGCATTTTTGCCAACGCGCCTCCCATTCCCAAAACTATCCCCAGCCGCAAAATTGCTAACCGCGTTCCCGCATTTTTTGCAGGTTGGGCGGCTGCTTCCCAGTCTTTGCAAACTGCTGCTAAAAAATCATCCCCAGCAGGGCTAGTTTCGTCAAATTCAGCGGTTTCGCTGGTTCCGTAATAGCCGATCGCCGATGCGCTAACAAACACCGATGGTCTAGGATTAGCATTGATGATCGCCTCGACCAATTTTGCCGTCGTCAGTCTGCGACTGTCCAGAATTGCTTGCTGGCGCGCCTGGGTCCACCTTTCCTCCGCAATCGGAACCCCAGCTAAATTTACAACACCGTCGCAGCCCGCCATCGACTTTTGCCAATCACCAGACTCCGCTGGAGTGTAGGCGACAACTTCCAAATTCGGATAAGCTGAAGCCGGAAAAACTCGCAGGGCCCTCGCCGCATCCCTGCTCAAAACCACCACTTGATGTCCCGCAGCTTGCAGCTTCTCCACCAGCCGGCTACCTACAAATCCCGTTGCTCCCGCGATCACTACTTTCATCTTTTACCAATAATGCACAGTTCTAGCAGTTTAGACGATCGTCCAAACTTGTCTTTGATTATACAAAACGAGAGAGCAGGCTCGATCGCCTCCCCACAAGCTTTCTGTATTTTCATTAAACTGATAAAGGACGCGAGGAAAACAAACCATGCCTGCAAAAAAATCAAAGCTTCTAATTGCTGCCTCCATCGCCGCAGCAGGTAGCGCTGCGGTCTACTTTTACTTCCAGGGTTTGAGCCAACAAGTATCCAACCCTCAAGACAGCGCCAAAGTTGTACCCGACGAAGCAATGATGGCCGCGTTTATCTCCCCCAATCCCCAAGCCCTGGCCGAGTTACAGCGATTTGGCACGTCTGGGGCTCAAAAGTTGGTCGGTCAGGGTTTGAAGGCCTTTCAAGAACAAAGCTTGGCCGGCACTCAAATCGACTTTGACAGGGACTTAAAACCTTGGTTAGGGGGGGTGATGGTCGCTTTGCTACCCCCTGATGCTGTGACGAATACAGAGCCTCCAAAACTGCTGGTAGTAGTCAGCGTCAAAAATAAAATTAGCGCTTGGAATTTTGCGAATAAATTAAAATCTCAGCCCGGTGCAACTACTCAAGAAACCGAGTATAAAGGAGTTAAAATTTATGAGATTGCAGAGCCAACTGGCAAGCGCTACAGTGTGGCTTTGCTGAACGACCAATTAGTGATGGCTCCTTTGAGACAGCCTGTGGAATTGGCGATCGATACTTTTAAAGGAGAACCCTCCCTCGCCACCCAGCAGAGCACAACTAAGTTTTTTGCAGAAAGTGCTGGTGTCAAGAATCCGATCGCAACTGTTTATATTGCTGACTATCCTGCTGCAATTGACCAATTGAAAGCTAATTTGCCCGCCGATATCCAGTTGCCTTGGACAGTGTTTTCGCAGTTCAAACAAGTTAAGTCTTTGGTTGCGGGAATTGGGGCGGATAGTGCGGGATTGAGGGTAAAAACTATCGCTCAGTTAGACCCTAAATTCGTCCAGCAAAATCCACAAGTCGCATCGAAATTGTTACCCAGATTTCCTGGTGAAACTATTGCTTTAGTCGGCGGCAAGGGACTAGATCAAATTTGGTCGCAAGCAACCGCTGAGGCACAAGATAGCCCGGAAGTTGACAGGGGAGTTCAGCAGGTGAGGAGTAGTTTTAAACGGTTGGATTTGGATGCGGATCGTGATGTTTTTGGTTGGATGAATGGGGAATTTGCGATCGGGGCGATCGGTTCGGATCAAGGGATTTTGTCTCAGTTGGGGATGGGGGCGGCGATGATTTTTGAAACGAGCGATCGCCCTGCTGCAGAAGCAACTCTGAAAAAACTCGATGCGATCGCCAAAAGCAATGCTACAGTCAGTGTCGCCCCCAGACAAGTTCAAGGAAAGGAAGTTACGGAATGGAAAATACCCCAGCAAGGCACTTTATTCGGGCACGGTTGGCTGAATGAAAATTCTGTGTTTGTAGCTTTCGGTGGCCCTTTAGTTGATGTGATTACTTCGACGCCACCCCAGCCGTTAAGCAGCAGTCCGAGTTTTCAGGCGATCGCCACTTCTTTACCGCAAGTCAACCAAGGTTACTTTTACATAGATATGGAAAAAACCATGTCTTGGGCTAACCAATATTTGCTCGCAGTACAGCCCAATTTAGTTTCCCCGCCCGTCGCTGAATTGCTCAATTCTCTCCGAGGAGTTAGCGTAGCCACAGCTTCTACACAACCGACAACTGCTCAGCTTGAGATGCTTTTTGCCTTAAAATCTAACAATTAGAGAATTGGGAATCGGTAATTTCTAATCGGTAATTCTTCCTTCTATCCCTTAAATCCCGATTCAGTGCGCGTTGCCGGAGTTTTTCCTGACCAAAAAAAGATGCTGCCCTCAATGGAGGGCAGCTACTCAAATAAAGCATCTTAAAGTCTCTCACAACTTCAGAATTAACCTTCAGACATTCCTGATTTATTGGGCAATTGCAAATCATCTGGGTCTACGTAGTGACAAACTGCTTTGTCCATGCAAATCAAGGCCCAGCCGGATTTATCGATGCTCATCAATTTGTAAGAAGCGGGCTGAATAAAGAAACCTTTGTGGTTGCGGGTTGCTGGTTTGATGTTAACGTGGCTGTCATTGCTCATGTTTTTACAACTCCTAGTATTATCGTAGTAAAATCTGAAAACCGCTGAGCGGGTTTGTGAATCGTCTAAGTTTTCAAATACTAGCACTGACTTCCTGAGTTTTCCATAAAGTTATTTATTGATTTATTACGATATCGTAATAAACCGCAAAGCCGATTTCCTCGATCCCCGCCCAAAAATCGACTTGTTTGCGCCGTTACGGCTCCAGAAGCCACTGTTTAACGCGGGCGAGACTCTTCCAGTCGGGTTTTCGGCTTAATCCTTCTTCAAAATTTTTTTTAACTTCGTCGAGCAACTCTTCGGAAGCCATCACTAATTGCTGAGCCACTTCTACGTGGGGGCGCACTCCTTTTTCTTTGAGATCGAGGATCGCTACTGCTAGGTTGATGCGAGCTTGGGGGTCATGAGGGTTCAATTTAACGGCTGTTTTCGCTGCTTTTTGAGCCGATGCAGGTTTATTTTCTAACAGGTAGAGCCACGCGAGGCTAGCCCAGGCATTGCCATTTTTGGGAGCTTTTTCGCACACTTCTTTAAACACGGGGATCAGATTAGCCGGGGCTTCGCCAGCTTGGTAGCGATCGAAACCGTCTTTAAACAATTCTTCAGGGGTCATTCGATTTTAGATTTTGGATTTGGGATGTTGCATGGAAAAGGGCATGGGGCAGTTAACAACTTTCTGCCCCATGCCCTCTTTTCCGATTTATGTAGAAAAAGAACTGCCACAGCCGCAAGTTTGAGTGGCGTTGGGGTTAGTAAACTGAAAACCGCCCCCGATCATAGCATCGCTGAAGTCGAGAACCAAACCGTAGAGATAAAGAATGCTCTTGCGATCGCAAACGACCTGAAAACCGTCGTAGTCGAACACTTCATCGTCGGATTTGACAGTGCTGGGATCTGCGAAATCCATCACGTAGGACATTCCAGAGCATCCGCCCTGGCGCACCCCTACCCGCAAGCAGAGGTCTTTACCTTGTTTTTCTCTGAGAGCTAAAACTTGACGGACAGCAGAGTCCGTCATTTGAATGCCGCGCTTTTCAGAAATGGCTTGAGTCATAATTTGCCGAACTCCTGAGACTGTCTATTGCTAAGAGTGTGAAATACCCAAACTAAACGGAATACCGTTATAGTTCTGGCTTCGTGTCTCGTTTGCCGTTGCTCTGTTGGGTATCCCATTGCTGGGTATTCGTCACTGAAGACGATCCGAGTCTGACACAGCATCTCTGGGCTTTTACACCCTTTATCCCTTCCTAGGGAACCC
>NZ_JAUBTS010000116.1:0-9791 GCF_036705105.1 Microcoleus sp. B9-D4 | reverse complement strand
TTGATAGGCGTTAAGTGGAAGTCCTGAGAGGGATGAAGCTGAGGCGTACTAATAGACCGAGGGCTTGACCTCTATTTCTACATGGTGATCGTGATGACTTAATTTCTCTGCAGTCTTCAGGGTTTTTTACCCTTATTTTTTTTTGTAGTGTCAAAACACCCAGTGGCACCACTGGGATACTATCCCTTTATCGCTTGTTAAACGCCCCGGTTGCTAATATATTTACCGCGTCACTGCAGCTCGAAAATAGCTCTATCCCTGCAACCACATTTAAACAAAAGCTCCTGACGGGATGACAAGAATAGTCCAAAGCTTGATAAAATCAAGGACATAGCCCTCAAACCTCTCTGAGAGAATGGGAGCTTATTGCGTCTAATTTTCATCAATTCCGCAATAGTTGCATGGCAAAGCTCCCTCCCTACTCCCTCCGCTTCGCGGCGCCCACGATTGACCGTATAATCCAATTCAAAAGCTACTATGATGGCGTTGCGCTCGCATCGAATCAGTAAGGCGACCGATGTATTTCTGAATTCCCATAAGCTTGAGCTTGTGTCCTTGTAAAATCGCACAACTATAAGCTAAAGCTATTAAGAATATTAAAGTTTTATAATATTAAAGTTTTGAGGCGGTCGTCACAAAGGTAACTTTTTTCAAGATTATAGCCGACTGTTTGACAGTCCTTAAACATTGCTTCGATACCACTGCGACATTTAAACGCTGTTACAGCTTGTTTCAATGTGCCGATATTGGTGAGTAAATACCAGCCTTCATCTTCGCCAGTATTTCGATATTTTCGTTGCCCATAACCAGCGACATCAAAACAGCCCAATCCTTGCTGCTGATTTTAACTCCTGTCAAATAAAAGCTCGTACCTGCTACTAAACCACACTCACTCAACCGCTTAAATTCCTCTCCTTCTTCTTGAATATAGCGTCCCTGTTTTACTCTCAAAACAAACCTTATGTTCTTTTCACACAGCCCACTTGCCAGCTTAACGCTCGCAAATTCAGGCCTCTCCTAAAAGGACCATTTTATAATTTTTTAGCAGACCAAGAATGGGGCAGATTAAGCTTTGTTGTTCTCGGAGGTTGCTACAGCCACAGCGAAGGCAATATCTGCTAGTACAACGGTAAAGCTCTCTTGTCCCCAATCAGGCTAATCATCAACAGATTTTTATCTCGCCACCCCGTTCTATCAATGGCGACCTTCAACTCTTGTTTCTTTCTGGGGGGGTGACAAAGAGGTCTACGAGATAGACTGTATAAGGGTTGCGGCCCGCATACCTTGTTGATAAAAGCGGCGTTTATTGGGAGTTAACTTCATTAACTGTTCTACCTCGTCAGAATATTGTTCGAGATAATTGACCCACTTTTCTCCATCTAAACCAACACAAAATGTACTCCGTCTTCGATATCTTTTTTTAGGTTCTTTGCGACGAGATACATATTTTTGTACCTGCTTTTTTTTCTGTTCAGTGCCTTGAAATATTGCTGAACTGTACGCAAGTGTCATGAGCAAAATCATGTTAATAAGTCGGTCTCTTTTTAACCCTCTTTTGTCACTCTACGCAGAGGAAAAGTGTAAATAAGGGATATTGAGGTTTTGAAAAATTGAAGGAGTTAAATTATTGACAAGCATTTGAAGTTTAAAAAAGCCCTCGGATAACTTAGGAACAGTAAAAACTTATAGCCAAGGTTTAATAAAGTTAAATAGTACAAATGGTTGAAGTATTAAACGGAGGTTGTTAAGAATATTCTGACACCCCTTTCCTTGATCCCACCCTGGATGTGATGAAAAATTAGATTCAGATTGTGGTGGTAATTTTAGCAGTTGTTCAGAGTGGAGGCTAACCATCAAATAAGCGCTAAAAATAATTTCCCACCATTTTTCTATTTGTGGATAATTAGTTAAGCGAAAATCGGCCCATCCTAATTCGTTTTTACTTTGCTTCAAACCATATTCTACCCAAGTTCTTAAACCATAAAAATTACCTACTTCTCTGGGTGTAATGTTGGGAAATTTACTCATTACATACCAAGTAGTGTTTTTGGGCAGCTCCTCTTTATCAGTTGTGATTTGCCAATATTTAATTTCCGGATTATCACCACAAATAATCTCTCTTATATATCTGTCTTCCGAGCTTAAATCTGAGAAGACACGTTTGAATCTTTGCCACTTTGAATATTTGACTTTCGCGTCTGTAACTCCCCATGCTTTGTGGTTAGAGCGAATTGCCACAATAAAATTTAGATTCAATTCCTCTAGTATTTGAATAAAGTTTTTACTACTCTCTCCGTATAAACTATCTGCTAGGACAAGATTAAATTTAAATCCCATCGCACGCAATTGTTTGATCATTTTCGCGGCAATTTCAGGTTTAGTTAGATATTCATCTCCTGGTTGCAGTCTTTCTCTCGGTTTATAAACTTCAAATAATAGAGGAAAAGTCAGACCCGATCAAACACCATACGCTGTAACTGCAACGATACCATTATCTGTTTTACCTAAATTTCCAATGTACTGCCGTTTTACATAATCAGTCGCATTCCCCTTTTTTTTATCTCCGGTCTCATCAATTATTAGTACTATTGGACGCCCTTGAAGTACATATAATATTAATTCTAATCGTTGCTGACTTAATTCTTTTACATCCCAAGGTGATTGTGTTAAAAAATGGTGTAATGCTTGATGATTATCTAGCCCTATAACTTTCGCTATTGATGGTAGTGTTTTGCGTTTTATGTCCGATATCATACCGACATGTAAGTAATTAAAAGCTTCAAAGCTCCTAACTTCTGGAAATATGTTTTGGTAAATTTGACAGTATTCATCTATAAAGTTGACTGTGGGTACTGGTTTACGAGGCTCTACCATAGGACTGGCAATGCTTTTGGGGTGTGTTACTGCTTATACTACCACGAGAGTGACAAAAGAGGGTTAAGCTGGTTCCTTCAAGCTCGTGTAAGGATTCAGGTCAAAAAAAACTTCAGTGGCGGCATCTGGTAAAATAAACGGATGAAAAAGCCCGCACCCACGAGAGAGCAGAAAAAAACCGAAATCGAGCAGTTGAGCCAAGCTGAACTGGTAGAAATGGTACTGGGGCTGCAAAAAATTATTGCACAATTGCAAGAAAAACTAGCGATTGCTACGGGCAAAAGTCGAACCACCAGTCAGACTTCATCCAAACCCCCATCAACGGATCTACTCCAAAAACCAGAGAAACCAATAGTCAAACCAGAAGCAGACCCAAAAAAGAAACCAGGCGGACAACCGGGTCATCAGGGGAAAACCCGCAAAGGGTTTGGACGAGTAGACAGAACTGAAATTAGCTCACCCGACATCTGTCTCAATTGTGGCAGTAAAGAATTAAGTGAAGTAATTAACATCCACAGACAGCAAGTAGCAAGTCTAGTAGCAAAACCAATTGAAGTCGTCGAATATCAGACACAATCGTGTAAATGCCTAGAATGTGGTGCAGTAGTCAGAGGAGAACCACCCCGCTTGAATAGTTCCAGGGCAAGATTTGAGCGTTAATCTCCAAGCACTATTAGTCTGGTTGGGGAATTATGGACATCTTTCCTACGCCAAGCTGACGCTCATTGTTGTGGGAACTCGGCAGAATAGAAGTGGGAGTAGGAACACTCCAAAAAACCAATCAACGAGTAGCAGCAGCAGTCAAACCAGCGCTCAAAGCACTGTGGGAATGGGCACCTCTTCAATCAAATGTTCACGTAGATGAAACGCCGTGGTGTGTCATGGGGGTTAAAGAATGGTTATGGACAGCTAGTGGAGAAGGATTCTGTTTATTTCATGCGGCAGATACCAGGGGGCGGGTGGAATTGGAAACCATGCTGGGCACAGAATTTGCGGGAGTCTTAAGCTCAGATGATTTCAGCGTTTATAATGGCGGGAACATCGCAGCCCAACAGAAGTGTCTGGCCCATTTACGGCGGCATTTCAAGAAAGTGCTGGAACTTCCTGGCAACAATAATGCAGCAGTCGCTAAGCGTATTTCTGTCATTAATAGATGAAGCTTTTATCGCCCATGAGTCCTGGCGAAAGACGAAGGCTCGACTCACCTACGACTTCTGGGCTCAGGATTTCACAATACGATTGAATCAAGCTTTGACCACTTGGTTGGGCCAAGTTGGTTATCCTGCAGGTCTGTTACTAAAATCCTTACGGGATAAGGCAGAACAATGGTAGTATTTTCTCAATGACCCCTCGGTTCCTCCAGATAATAATTTAGCAGAACGTTCTCTACGGCTAGCTGTAACGAAACGGAAAGTTTCTGGCAGCTCTCGTTCGATGAAACGATTTGAGGAAACGGCTAATCTGCTGAGTGTGATTCAAACCTGTCGTTTTCAAGCTCGTTCAGTAATGGCTTTTTTCCGTGAGGCTATTTCTGCCCAATATGAGTGACTACTTTCCTATGCCTGACCTCATTCCCTTCTTTCAGACCTGAATCCTTACCTCTAAAAATTCTTCTAACCATTGTTGCTTGCTGAGTCCATAATTTTCGATGTCTTCCCACCCGTGGGCACCGGCAATCGTAGCTAAAATGGTAATTACAAGAATGTCTTTTAGTAAGTGTGGTTTGGTTCGGTCTACTCTTGGGTCTGGTAGATCGTCAAAATAAGTTGATAAGCTTATTTGTAAGTCTTGCATGGAGATGGGTTGAGACCGCTCGATCGTCGGCGATGGTTTGGGTTCATTCACAACACGCTTGAATCCTTTCTCCATTGTTTTTTCCTCACCATTCGTGACTGATATGAAGCAGTATTATAGGACGCATTTGACATCTTTAAGGCTGCAGGTCGATCGCCCGTTGTGACTCGATCGCCCATTGTAACTCGCTCTAGCGCTACGACCATCACTTACACTGGAAAAGGGCGATCGTCACCAGATATTCAATGGATTCTCAAGAACCGCTATTGACTGGATACTCGTTCATATCTTGCCCTTAAAGTCAAGTACAATTTATACAAAATTAGATGAGCTTACCCTGAAACCAAAGCTTTTCAATCTTGAGCAGAGGTAGCTTGAGAAATCGTTGAAGAGAACCTCGTCGGCTCTCAAACATGATTGGGTATGGCATCTATTTCGCCAATAACTCAATACTCACTTGTTTATGGGTTGGGAAGCAGAAAAACTAAAATAGTCAGAGTCAAGTATTCGGCGTTTTTGAGCTGCTGTTGGAAACAAATTTGGTATGATTGAGGTAACATTTTTTACTGATGGGGCTTCTTAAGAATACTGACCCCATCTTTTTTTACCAAAAATCAGTCATAACCCCGTCATCTGTATTGGTTGATATATTTTACCATAAGCTCAGGAGAGCCAGAAACGTTATATATTTCTGTGTCTCGGACTGATATAAAAAAATAAAATTGAAAGTTTTGGTTTTGTTTCTCAACCTAACCTACACTATTAATAATTTGTGTAAGGGGAATGTTTATTACCAATTCTCATTATTCACGACACGGAAGTTAGTGAGATACGGATAGCTGTTGTTTTCCTGATTCCTTCTTCTTTCTTGCTTCTTCCTTCTTCTTTCAACGTCCCAATTCCTCGTTACTAATTCCCAAATGACTCGCTTAGCCACAACAATAGAAGCCATACTTTACTTAAAAGGTCAGCCAGTGTCGATCGCAGAAATTGCCGAGATTGCCAAGTGCGATCGAGCAGAAGCCGAAGACGCCATCATCGAACTCATGTCTGACTCGTCCCACCGCGACAGTGCATTAGAAGTCGTCGAAACCCCCACTGGATACAGCCTGCAACTCAGAGAAGAGTTTGCCAGTTTAATGCAAACTTTAATACCTCCAGAATTAGGTGTGGGAGCTTTGCGGACGCTAGCTGCGATCGCCCTCAAAGGCGGCATCGCTCAGCCAGATTTAGTTAACTTGCGAGGTTCAGGAGCTTACCAGCAAGTGCAGGAACTGGTAGAAATGGGTTTCGTCCGCAAACGGCGGCCGACTGAAGGGCGGTCGTATTGGTTACAAGTTACCGAGAAATTTCATCGGTACTTTCAAGTAGACCAACTGCCAAAACAATTGCAAATTGACTTTCAGGCAAATTTGTACCCAAGCAATGACGAGTAGTTTGAAGTAGAATGTAACCAGCCAGAAATTAAGAATCGCCAAATGGTTTTTCACCCTGACTTTGACACATCCAATGCCCAACAAACCGCAGTCAATCCACTGCTGAAGTACCTCCAACACCAATCCCCGGAGGTTCTAGCCCGCGTCGCCAAGTCCGTCAGCCCCGACATCAGAGAAATAATCTCTCATAACGTTCAAGGACTTGTCGGCATTTTGCCTTCAGAAAATTTTAACGTCGAAATTACCACCGATCGCGAAAACTTAGCAGGTTTGCTAGCTTCAGCGATGATGACAGGCTATTTTTTGAGGCAAATGGAGCAAAGGATGCACCTAGAAGAAAATTTAGCAAGCACCAGCTCGATTAAACCAAACTCACCCAAAGACAAGTAAAAAAATCAACGGGTTGGGGAAGCAAGAAAGATGAAAGTTGTTCAGAAAAATCCATAATCCTGAATCATGGAGGCACAGGGAATTAAGAAACCGGGCTGTTAACCGGCAATCCCTCGCGCTACACCGAGGCTTTTGGTGAAAAAACCCGGTTACTGCTTCCAGGACTATAAAGCATCAGATTCATCTTCCATCCTCCACCCTGGCAATTAATACCAATTTCAAAAAAGAATGCAACTGTCGATAAGCTCCAAATCCTTATGCAGTAAGTCATTCTTAATTCTTTAATCGAAAATCGAAAATGGTATTACCCACCGGCGGAGCTACCCGATAGGGGAAAAGCACCCGGACGTACTTTAATATTCTGAACTTGACCCAAACGGTTAATTTCCAGTTCGAGTTCTTTGCCCACAACCGTGTTTTCCACCCGTTCTTGCACGTCACCGGGAGTGTTAACCGCAATTCCGTCAACTTTTTGAATGACATCTCCGGGACGCAAGTCTGCTTTTTGAGCGGGGGAATTTTCCACGACTCGCGCCACGGCTACACCTTGATCCAGGGTAATTTTATTATTATTATCGAGCTGTTTGTTGAGTTCTGCCTTGGTGGCTGCAGTCAAGCTGACCATTTGAATGCCGAGATAGGGATGTTCGGCTCTACCTTTGGCGAATAGCTGATCGGAAACTCGTTTGGCGGTTTCGATCGGAATTGCAAATCCCAAGCCCTGAGCGTCAGCGCGAATAGCGGTATTGATGCCAATAACTTCGCCTTGGTCATTGAGCAGGGGGCCACCAGAATTGCCGGGGTTGATGGCGGCGTCGGTTTGGATGAAGCGGACTCGCTTGTCGGGGATGCCGACTTGGGAACTCGATCGACCCGTAGCGCTGATAATGCCCACAGTCACGGTATTGTCGAGACCTAAAGGATTGCCGATCGCGATCGCCCACTGTCCCGGTACAATATTGTCCGATCGACCCAAAGCCACCTGCGGCAGTTCCTTAGCATTAATCTTAACCACAGCCACATCCGTCAGCGGATCGACTCCCTGCACCTTACCCTCAAACTCGCGGCCGTCTTTGAGAGTCACCTTGACAGTATCAGTCCCGGAGACAACGTGAGCATTAGTAACGATGCGGCCGTCAGAAGTGAGAATAAACCCGGAACCCGTACCTCTCTTGGTTCGTTCTTCCGGCTGCGGCAAATTCTCCCCAAAAAACCGACGAAACAAAGGATTTTTGAATGCTTCGGGCACTTGATTCGCCACCTTGCTGGAGGCGTCAATCCGCACTACAGCCGGGCCGACTTTTTCGGCTGCTTCAGCAATAAAATTGGGATTGCTGCGATCGACTGCCCGATTTTCCTGAACTGAAGGAGAGGGATAGGGGGGGATTTGCTGGCGTACTACTGGCAAAACCAATCCGGTTTCCAGATTGTTTGAGCCTTGCAGATAGCGATTTCCCAACCATCCCATACCTCCGCCGATTGACAGCAGAGTCACATAAAGGGTCGCTTGCTTAAAAGATAAACTCATTTAATAACTCCCGCTAAATACCTCATCCCCGCAGACAGGTTCCTAATCAAGCTTTTTTGTCTTGGCGACGGGAAGGAAGCGGGGCGGGGCGTACCGCTTCCTCAAGAACATAGCTGTTAACAGGCAGGCGCCCATCGGCATCACAGGCAATTTTGCCGGATTTGCCAAGAGCGAATCAAACTAATAATTCTCATCCTAACTTGGCTTAGCCTGGGATTTACAGTCTGGGGGGTGGCTAGAGCTTGTAAATATGCAATTTTACAGGATTTTAAAATTGTCAACTGTCCGAAATGAATACTTTTTTATGTACATAATGACTTTGAAACGCTTATTTCCGCTGATTTTTGCATTAATTTGGTCGATCGCACCCGTTGAGAAAACGGCGGCAAATACCGAGATCCCACCTGCAAATCTTCCTTTAGGTACACCTGTAGAAAACCCCGACCCGGCCCGCGATTGCCCGAGTCCGGCTATGTCTCGGTTGCGCCGCCACACTGTGGCCCAGGGCGAAACAATAGAAAGCATCGCGCTGCAGTACAATGTGATTCCTGGGGCGCTGATCGGGATAAATCCGATGTTGCGGGGCGGTGGAGTATCTGCTGGAAGTGCGATCGTCATTCCTCCGTACAGTGGCATGGAGGTAGAAGTGCCTGCGGGCTGGAATTGGCAAAAACTGGCAGAATCTTACAAAGTGCGCGCAGATTTGCTATTTGAGGCGAATGGGTGCAGGCCTTTGGGGAAAACGGTGTTTGTGCCAGCGGTGAATAGGTTGATCGGGCCTTCTATCAATCCCGATGCAACGCCATCGGTGCAAGGATTTCCGCTGCCCGCCCCTGCAGTGGAAGCTTTGCGTTACGGGCGGCAATTGCATCCGGCGCGGCGCGAATTTTTTTTCCACAGCGGCGTAGATTTTTTGGCGTCGGAGGGTACGCAGGTTTTGGCGGCGGGCGAGGGGACTGTCGCTTTTGCCGGGCCGCAGGGGGATTACGGGAATTTAGTGGTGGTGAACCATGAAGCGGGGAAGCAAACGCGCTACGCTCATTTGAAAGATATTGCGGTAAAAGTCGGTCAAAAAGTGCAGTCTGGAGAAGTTTTGGGAACTGTGGGGACGACGGGAAAACGGGACATTCGGCCATCTCATTTGCATTTTGAAGTTCGGTACAATTCCGGTTTGGGTTGGGTTGCTGAAGACCCGCTGCTTTATTTGCAAGCGACTATTAAAAAATAGGATTGTTAGTGTGCTGGGGGGGGTGACAACCCGCCCCAAATCCAGACTGGGTAAGGATTGAGCTGTGTTGTGGTAAAAAAAGATAGGCAGCAGAATTGTTACACGATTGCCTATCGCAAAAAATATGTTACCAACCTTTTACCAGACTCACTTACAAAAACAACTGACGCAAAGCCCGTTTATTTTACTCACAATCTTTTTGAACCTGATAGAATCCGAGACACAAGTAACGTTCGCACTAATCGGGTTTCCATTAATCACTTATTGGTGAACAACTTATTGCTCGATCGCACATTTCTCTCAAAGTCGATCGGCCATAAACCAAAAATCCGATCGCACATTTCTCTCAAATTCGATCGCCCTGAAACAGACTGAAAATTTGTCTGCTTTGTGACACAGCCCGCCGGGGGTTGAAACCCCCGTCTCATAGAAGACAGTCGGTTGAAACTGACATCTTGCAGCAATATCAATAAGGAATGAGAATTAAATAACTTCCACAAGTTTGTGGGATGGGCGTCCCGCCCGTCCAAAAAGGACGGGC
>NZ_JAUBTS010000115.1:0-10061 GCF_036705105.1 Microcoleus sp. B9-D4 | reverse complement strand
AATTGCTGAAATCAGCATTTTATAGGATTCGTATGTCTATTTTCAGAATCCTATCAATAAGCGTTCAACACTTCTGGACGAATGGCTCTGCGGGATGCCAATGAATCTTTGATCGCTTGCCCACGATGGGTTAATTCAGCACCCCAGATAACCGCATCATTCGAGAGTAATGCTATGCCAGTAGTTTTAGAGCCTGGGTCTATTTTTAACTGGATAGGCTGAGTTATTTCTGCTGATGCAGTTTTTAAGATGATCGTAAAAGGAAAGTGACGAAAGACGGCAGCTTTTCTTTGGGTAAGAAGTAAACGAGCTAATCCTGGATGAACAGGATTAAGGGGGCGTTTGCTGGTGTCAATAACAAAGACAAAGTTGGACATGAGATTTAAAACTCTGATTGCTCAGGTAATTTTTCCCTCGTCAAAGTTACTCCGGCTTGTTTGGCTCAACTCACTTCCTTAGCTAAATACAGATGTTTAAAGTTGAACGACAGAGCAAAAAGCTGGAAAGCACTTTTTGGTGTCTTGACCGGAGTAACGTAGCTATTGGCTAAGACTGGCTATCTCTCCAGGGTAAACGCATCTTAACTTTAACGCAAAATATGCTACAGTTAAATCCGACTAAATTTTAATGTAGTTTATTGTAGTTTATTCGTGTTATCAATGGCAAGAGGTTTTAGTAAAGCTGTAACTTCCAAACAAAAACAAACAGATTCATTGCCTTCAATGAATATTTTAAATACCAGTTTTTTAGAGCATTTTGCCAATTTGAAATACCCAAGAATAGAAAGAAGTAAAGAACACTTACTCAAAGATATTATAGCGATTGCGATTCTAGCTATCATCAGCGGTTCAGACGGATGGGTGGCAATAGAAGCCTATGGTAACGCCAAATATAAATGGTTGAAAAGCTTTCTAGAATTACCGAATGGTATACCATCTCATGACACATTTAGTCTCCTTCTTTGCCCGAATTGAACCGCAGCAGTTTCAAGAATGTTTTTTGACTTGGGTAAATGCGATAGTCGGGGAGTTAGAACTAAACGTGATTGCCATTGATTGCAAAACGATGAAACAATCTTATGACCGAAATGACCAGCAAAAAGCGCTACATATAGTTACTGCCTGGTCTTCATCTCATCAATTGGTTTTAGGACAAAAAAAAGTGGATAAAAAATCTAATGAGCTGACAGCAATCCCAGCATTAATAGAAATGTTATAAATTGCCGGAAGCGTAATAACCATAGATGCTATGGGCTGTCAAAAAGACCTAACATCTCTGATTGTCAAGAAAAAAGGAGATTATGTTTTAGCTTTAAAAGGAAATCAAAAACTTCTGTACAATGCCGTAAAAGAATGGTTTGAAGTAGCTCAAAAATCAGATTATTTAGGCAGAGACTACAATCCGGCATGAACAAGTAGAAGCAGGACATCATCGAGTGGAAAAAAGACAAGTCTGGACTGTTGATGTATCCGAGTTACCACAAGTGCATAATCAAGAATTATGGACGGGATTAAAAACAGTTGTCATGATAGTTAGTGAACGACGGCTGTGGAATAAAACCACGACTGAATCTCGTTTTTACGCTTAGTAATTTAAGCAGTAATGCTGAAAAAATTGCCCTAGCGATCCTCCGTCATTGGGGCATTGAGAATAGCTTACATTGGACACTCGATGTTACATTTTGCGAAGATGAAAGCCGGATTCGCAAACAGAACTCTCCCGAAAATTTTGCACTTTTACGTCGTTTAGCCATAAATTTACTGAAACAAGAGAAAACTTCCGGCACAAAGTCTAAAAATTAAACGGTATCGAGCAGCAATGGACAATAATTATTTAGTTAAAATTTTAAACTCTGCCAGTTAATACTCGAAATCTAAGAGAAATATAAGAAGGAAAATTATCCGGATTTAAGAAGTTTAGAAAATCTTAAGATTCTGATTTAATCTGCTTAAGTGGGGTTAAAATTAATGATTTTAAGAAGGTTTTTTTAGTTATTTAGTAATGCACAAATTTCTGGTTTTGTCAAATTAATTTAGATGCGTTTACCCTGGGTTCTTGCCCACAAGCTGTTTTCTTTTTGAGAGCAGCCTATTACCTTACAAGCCTTCATGAAATTCAATCTCAAAAAGATTTAATTCCACAGGTTCCGGCGAGCCGGGCCTTATCTTTCTATGTCGATTTCTTTCGCAATAATTAAACCCTAAGTTTCTTGACGGACTTTGCAGCCACATATTCAAGTCTTAAGTTTAATCATTACCAACTAGCATCAGCGATCAAACGGTTTAATACGAATTTTATAACTGACTTATATGTTTATATTACAGGATATATTTTAGCTATTTCATTAAGAAATACTAAGAAAGGTTCAAGGCGGTTGAAACCGCCGTGTCGCTTGCATCTGATATCTGAAGATACCCTCGCTTTCCGCCTCCCGTGTTTTTTTGTAAACAAACCTATTATGGGCAAGTCAGCCGATTTTAGGTTTGAGTTTTGAGACTTCGGCGAGACTTTGGCAGAGCCGTCGAGTCGCCCTCTGTCGAGCGATTTGAGATTTACTTCACAGATGAATCTGGAGCTTGAACAAGAGTCTAAAACTTTGGGCTGCGGGCGATTCCTGTCGGAAACTTATATCCGTTTTTGGGCGGCGTCAAAAGCCATTTAAACTCTCTCCTCGATAGCCACAAGGTTTGCTTAGAAGAATGTATCAAACTTTTACAAAGAAACCGAGCAAACTCATAAAGTCTCTCTCTGCCCGGACAAAAGGAGTTAGCTAGCACGATGCTGGTTCTCCGTTTTTCAGATTGGACTATACACCGCCCTCACAACCCTAAAAATGAAGAATTGTAAAGTTTTATCAAGATCTTTGGACATCTGAATTAAAATCTTCTCATAAAAAAGACTAGCTTTTAGCAGGCGCAAATTGTGAAAAAAGGTTTAAAACTCAGAATATGAGATCGAGTTCACTACTCTTACATGGTGCAATAAAATGTAACTTTTGATGCCAGAACCAGTAGCATGAACTTTTTCGCAGGCCGAATGCCCGTCCGGCCAATGGCTTCGGAAAATCGCTTTCTTGGCGCTGCATCAAATCTTAAGTGCAATTACTTTCCTTGCACGGGAGCCGGAGCCTTCGAGCAAACATTTAACTCCACGGCTTACGCACCACAACTTTAGATAAACCGGGTTTTTTAACCGGGAGCGAGGGCGGCAACAAAGTGTTTTCGTTCATCAAACCCGGTTTCAGCGTCCGAGACTCAACTCGATCGAATGAATGCAGTCGCAACCGATGTTTAAAAGTGGCGATACTGCAAGTTGCGTGCAAAGCAGGGAGCTAACCGCAGTGATGGATCTCGATTGTTTACCTTACGGCGCAGGCCACGCACAGGAAGGGGTCTGTCTGCTAGTCCGAATGGGGCCGCACCGCATTTTACTCGACTGCGGTATAGAGGATATTGCACCGCTGTCAGCGACACTAAATCGATCGCTGCCAGCCGATTTCGTGGTGTGTACCCACGCCCACTCCGATCATGCCAGAGGTTTGCTAGCACTCCATCAATCTTTCCCCCACTTGCCAATTTACGCCAGCGAAGTGACAGCGCGACTGCTACCGCTCAACTGGCCAGAAGTGGCTCATCAGCCAGAGTCCCGGTTCTGTCAGGGACTGCCCTGGCAGTCGCCGCTCGAAGTGCGCCCAGGACTGAGCGTGCAGTTGTTCCCGTCGGGTCATTTGCCCGGAGCGGCGACTGTGCTGCTGACTTATGCAGCCCCGCACCGCACCTACACCGTGGTTTACACCGGCGACTTTTTCCTGTCCAATTCTCGTTTGGTGGAAGGTTTGCCCCTGGGAGAACTCAGGGGCATGAAGCCGGATGTGTTAATTTTGGAAGGCAGTTACGGCACGGCCCGCCACCCTCACCGCCGACAACTGGAAAATCAGTTAGCCGATCGCATCCACCGCGCCATCGCCGACGGTTACTCGGTACTGCTGCCCGCGCCGGCCCTTGGTTTGGGGCAAGAAATGCTGATGCTGCTCCGCAGTCACCACTACTTTACTGGCCGGGACTTGGATATTTGGGTGGACGGCACTGTCGCCGACGGGTGCGACGCTTATCTGGAACTGTTACCCCAATTTCCCACCGCCGTCCAAAATTTTGCTCTGCACCAACCTTTGTTTTGGGACGAAAGGGTGAAACCCCGCGTCCGGCGGCTGTCTGCCGAACAACGTCCCGGATTGGGAGCCACGCCCTGTATTGTGATTACAGACAAGTTAGCTGATTTGGGTTTGTATGTTGCCGATGGCACAAATCCTTGGATTTTGCTCGCCCCTCAAAAACCAGGATATCCCGTCAGCGACTGGCTGGGCAACAGGCCCCAATTTGGAGTCACAAGTGTCGAAACTTATCTGCTAGCCGAACACTGCGACGGGCCGGGGACTACCCAACTCATCCACAATTTGCGTCCCCAGCACGTAATTTTACTCCACGGTTCCCCTGCATATTTGGCTGACTTGGCTAACTTGGACGAGCTGCGAAACCGCTACCAGTTGCACACTCCGGCGGCCGGAACACTTGTCGAATTGCCGATCGGGGAAATGTTTTTGCAGCCCGCTATCCCAGAAACTAACTATGAGGGAGAACTCAGCGAATTGGGGACAGAGGTAGCAATTAGCTTGCCGAGTCCGATTACAGCCGATCCTCGGTGGGCCAATTTTGCCGATACCGGTTTGGTAGAAGCGCGCTGGCAAGGCGAAGAACTGGTACTGCGCGGCATCTCCCAGCGGGAACTCCTTTTTCAAGGCAGCGCCGTTCAGGCAAACCTCGAATGCTGCGGCAATTGCCAGCACTACCGCAGTCAGCGCTGTTGGAACCAGTCCAGTGCTTTGTTTGGCTTTAAAGTAACCCCCGACGGTTTCTGTCCGGTGTTTAAAGCGATACCTGAGTCCGAACTTTTCCTAGATGGGGAAACAGACGGCGAATAAGCTGTCGGGCACCTCGAAACCAGCCTGCAGGCACAAAAAACAAAAAAACACTCCTGGACGCACCCAGACAAAAAACCCCGTTTCAGCAGGGGTAAGCTGTCGCGTATTGAATTTTTAAACTACTGTGTACTTACGCTCTTGTGGGGAGTAGGGTTTGGGCAGGAGATCCCGCCATCAAGCTTAAATTTAAAGGCAAAATAGCTTATGGGGTCACAACCCAGAATATGTTTGGCCTAAACCGGGTTTTTTGCCTACTTTCTCCACAAAAAAGGGAGAAAAGTCGTTTTCTTTTCCCCCAAGTTTTCCTTGTGCCTCAAGCGCGAGCTCAAAACTATTCCAAATTCGAGTCCGGGTAGTGATTGCGAATTTGTTCGGCTTCGGGACAATCGTCAGAAACTAGGGGTTCGCAGTTAGTTCGGGATACCGAAGCCAACTTCTGGGACACAGATCCAATACTTTCAAGACGCACCATTTCTTCCCAGGAGCTGATTTCGTCTTCTTCGTCGGTTTCGTAGCGCAGCGTGACTAGATCCCCTTCAATATCTAGGATACGAGCGCGCTCTATCCAACGTTGCTGATCTCGAAGAAAAATAGAAACCTCACGACCATCACAACAGAGTTGATAGATTTTGCGCTGTAGCATTTGTCAGTTCTCCTGCGCAGTGTAACTTGCTTAAAATATGGTCTGTTTACCGTAACGTACTTTGGGTTTTACATCGGAAGGCACAGCCGTATGGACTGGCCAGTTTCACGTTTTCCGCAACTTTGGTACCGATGGGAGTTACCAAATTTGATTTTACCACCAAATCTATCTAGTACGCCATTTATCCAATTACAGGTTTTGCAGTCAGTGGCATCCCTCGTGAGAGGCATTTGCCAGCATAGATCGGAGCATTAGGACTTGACTCAGGCGATCGCGATTAACAGCGACAATAACAACAGACTCTGCCTCAAAAATCTCGATCTCTTTTGCCTCAAGTCCCCCAGAAACAAGAGTGTTTCGACGTTTGTTCGATCGCCCACTAACGCCGTCAAGGCTCAATCTCAAATCTCAAATCTCAAAGCGAAAGCTCTAAAGCGACACTCAAACAGCGACAATAAAAACAGACTCTGCCTCAGAAATCTCCCTCTCTTCTGCCTCAAGTCCCCCATAAACCTTTTGTTGCGACGTTTGTTTGATCGTCCACTAACCCCTTTGAACTCAATCTAAAATCTAAAATCTAAAATTTAAAATCGAGTGACCGGAGTGTGATAAAAATCACTGACAGCAGGCAGCCCCTAAATGTAGAAAATGGTGGCGGCCAACAACTAGCTTCAAAACGGGCAGCGGAACCTGTGGCGGTTAAGCTAAAAGAATTGCGGTTCCGTTCAAAACAAATTGGAGTCATCGCTCGTGCTTATTAAGGAGGCTAATTGATGGTGTACGCAGAAAATTGGTCGCAGCCGTCTATCTTGGAGCTAGCGCGATCGGGCAACTTTCAAGCCCTGAATTACTGGATTGACAGCTTGCTGCGCCCCGAAGGGATTTATGCCCGCGTCGAACAGGCTCAGGCCGGCTGCGTCCAAATCCTCGTAGAATTCCAGCGCGAATTTGCGCCAGATACTACATTACTGGGGAGCACTATCCGGGAAGGATTAGTCAAATTTATTTGCCACCAACTCTGGAGACTCAACTCGCCAGCAGTAGAAGGAGTGCGAATTCACGCGCGCTTGGCTGGGGATGCAGACATTCTCTGGAAACAGTCAGTGCGAATTGTGACTCCGGCAAACCGCCAGCGGCGGCGTTACCGTTCCCTACCGGCCGTCGATTGGGTTAAATTTAAAACGTATCGTTCTCTGCTGCTAGTGGGATCGGCACTTGCCTCATTTATTTTAGGGTGTTGGGTCAGTTACCACGAGGCTGTGGCCCTGCAGTTAGGATCTCCAGTATCCGGCTACCAGCAAGCTGCTGTAATTTCGGGGCCGCCTCCAAAACGTGCGGATACGGTGCAAGCTGCCTTAGAAGTGGTACCAGTAGTACAGCAAAAGCAAGTTGCTAATCCTTACGACCCAACAGTAACGCTGATGTTCGGAGGAAATGTGAATCTATCGGATGCGCTCGGAGCATCTGCGGCCAACGATCACCAATGGGCTTTCGCCAATATGGACGAGTACCGGCAAGCAGATGTGGCGATGGTTAACCTAGAAAACTCCCTGACTCGCTCTACATTGGGCTCTGCCAAAAAACAATTAAATTTTAAAGCCGATCCAGAATCGGTGAAAGTATTAACAGCCGGAGGAGTGGATATTGTCAATCTGGCAAATAGCCGCGCTATGGATTACGAGGAACCGGGGCTGGTGGAGACTATGAATACTCTAGATAATAGTGGGATTCAACACCTGGGAGCCGGCAGAGATATTAAAGAAGCGAGGCGTCCAGATATTATTGAAGTTAAGGGTCAGCGGATTGCCTACCTCGGTTATTACGATGCCGAGCTTAACGTCGCCGACCAAGGGAAAGCGGGCACTAATCCCCGCCGCAACAATCGCGTGGCCGAGGATATTCGAGCTCTTAGGGGTCAGGTAGACTGGATTATTGTTAATTACCACTGGGGAGTCGAATTGGCAGATTATCCGGGGGACTGGCAGATTGATTTGGCTCGGTTCACGATCGACCAAGGAGCTGATTTGGTAGTGGGACACCATCCCCAGGTACTGCAAGGTGCAGAAATTTATAAGGGCCGCCCGATAGTTTACTCGCTGGGTAATTTTATATTCGGCCCGAATGCTCGCAGGGATTACGATACCGCAGTCCTGAAAGTATCACTCAAAGACAGGAATATGAAGGTAGAGTTTCTGCCTGTGGAGGTGAAAAATTTTCAGCCGAAGGTGGTGAAGGGAGTCGCAGCAGATCGCATCCTCAAACGCATTGAGCAAATTTCTAGTATTTTCGATCGACCGATGCGATCTTCTGTAGTTCTCGATGCCCTAGTCCAGCCAGGATCGGCATCAAAAACTCCAAATTCTCCCTTGCCAGGAGCTGCAAAGAGCGGTACATACAAGCGCGGGCGAGGTTCCGGGGCCAGCGACGGTGAAAGCAATCAGCAAGGCCCCGGACAACCCAAACCTACTTTGATTTTGCCGGCTTTGCCGGCTGCGCCCCAACAGCCGGACAACTCCTCATTTTTCCCGAACGGGACGGGGCCTGCAATTGAATCAAACCCACCTCCTAATCAAAATTTGCCGCCGCGCATCTACCCCACTCAACCTCAAAATCCCAGCCGGGAACCAGAGCCGTTTACAAAAGAGCCATTCATCAAAGAACCGTTTATTTCGCCCCCATCTCCCAGTCAAGGAGCAGTGCCGAGTCCCCAAAGCTATCTTTCCCCCACTCGCGCTGTATCTTTTGAAGTCGCACTCAAAGAGCAGCCGCCCTCCGCGATCGTTCCAGCTACCAGCAGCAACCGCTCCAAACACCGGATCGCCCTGCCTCCTATAGCTGGGAGCATTGGTTAGCTGGTGGATGTCGGAACAGCGAGGAGGCAGGAGGAGGATAGGGGCACTAATGGGTGAACGAACATCAAGATACTAGCGACCAATTATTAACGATCGATTTACTGACAACCAATGATCAATGACCTACTACCGATGACAAATGTGTTTGCGATCGCGCTCAAGCAAAAGCAGTACAAAACCTATATCCTCTCCGACGAAACCGCTAACTCTACTCTAGAAGTTGTGCCGGAACGGGGCGGTATTGCCACTAGCTGGCTGGTTGAAGGCAAAGAAATCTTCTATTTGGACGCGGAACGGTTCGCCAATCCCGATCTAACTGTACGTGGCGGGATTCCCATCCTGTTTCCCATCTGCAGCAATCTCCCCGACAATACTTACACGCACAAGGGAGTGGAGCGTAAGCTCAAACAGCACGGCTTTGCTCGAGACTTGCCTTGGACAATAGGCGAACAAGTTACGGAGGGTTGCGCCGCTCTGACGCTGATTCTCGACAGCAGCGACAAGACGCTGGCTGTTTATCCCTTTGATTTCCAACTAGCCTTTACTTATCAGATTAAAGGCAATTCTTTGGAAATTTTTCAGCGCTATACCAATCTGTCTGACGAACCCATGCCGTTTTCTAGTGGTTTGCATCCCTACTTTTTGGCGACGGACAAATCTAAGCTCCGCTTTGAGATTCCGGGGATGCAGTACAGAGATCACAACACCCACCAAAAGGGTTATTTCACAGGGGTTTTTGACGAGACGCTGGATGAAATTGATGTTTCCTTTGACGAGCTCACTGGTCTTGCTGCTACTGTCACTGACGCGGCGAGCGGCTTGCGGCTCACCCTCAGTTACAACTCCAGCTATGGGAAGTTGGTTTTCTGGATGGTGAAGGGCAAGGATTTTTACTGTTTGGAACCTTGGACTGCTCCTCGAAATGCCCTCAACACTGGTGAACACTTGATTTATTTGCAGCCGGGAGCGACTTGCGAGATGCTGGTTCGCATGACTGCAAATTTTATTTAACAAAACACTTGCTATTTCAAATGAGGGGTGCTACTATTAGAAATTGTGTGCGGTAACAATGTTTTCGCGGGTCGCTAGCTCAGCGGTAGAGCATTCGGCTTTTAACCGATTGGTCTCGGGTTCAAATCCCGGGCGACCCATAAAAAATTTGTGAGTTAAAAATTTTGAGTTTTGAGCATTCAGCTCAAAACTCAAAATTTTGTTTTTTGAACTTTTAACTCTTTTGGCGTAAGTCCCGCGCTGTAATTGTACTCAATTGGGCGTCGGGATATAAGCTTTCGCAAGGTCTATGACAAAGATCGACAAGTTCCTATTTCTATAGCAAAAAACGTGTAAAATATAAGTGGTTGCGACCCACCCACTCGACTGCAAACAACAGGCTACAGTAGCAGTAAGATGCTTGGCCTTGGACAACTGCGAGAGAAAGGGGGAAAGAACAGACCGCTGGTTGACAAGGTACGCCCTGTTTTGAAATATAATCCATGTTTGTTGTACGAAATAGTTTTTTGCCTTGGGAAACAGGGTTTCTGCGTGGGTTCCCTAGGAAGGGATAAAGGGTGTAAAAGCCCAGAGATGC
>NZ_JAUBTS010000114.1:0-10909 GCF_036705105.1 Microcoleus sp. B9-D4 | reverse complement strand
CTTGGCAAAGAAATGGGCGCCGCGGCAACGAAAGGCGAAATAGCCTACGTCAATGCGGCCTTCCGTCGGCGCTTACGAACTTGCGCCTCACGTGTGACCAGCAGAACGTAAGGGTGATCTGCTGCTGCCGCTTGGCAAGCGCGGTATATCCGCCATAGCCGTCAACCTGCAGGATGCCTGCAAAGTCACCCAGGTGCGCTTCGGCGCGCTCGCTCTTGCGGTCGGCTGCATAGACATAGGCGATCATTGGCGGATCGATACCGCCCCATGGTCGGTCGTCCCGCGCATAGGCCCATAGCTGGCCGGTCTTGGTCCGCCCTCGTCCTGGATCGAGCACCGGCGCTGTCGTCTCGTCGGCAAACAGCCGTTCGGATCGTCGCAGTCGGTCCAGGATGTGGTCACGCAGCGGGCGAAGGTACCAGGCAGCCCGCCCGACCCAGTCTGCAAGGGTGGAGCGATCCAGCTGGATGCCCTGGCGGGCATAGATCTGCGCCTGCCGGTAAAGCGGCAAGTGATCGGCATACTTGGCAACCAGCACCTGAGCGATCAGGGCTTCGGTAGGGATGCCGCCTTCGACACTACGGACTGGTGCCGGGCTTGGACGACCGCGCTTTCGCAGGAGCGGCAGCGGTAACGAGGCCGACGGGTGACCAGGACCCGAAACGTGGTCGGCACGACATCAGGGCGTTCAGCAACATCCTCGCCGATCTGGTGCAGCCCACCGCCGCAGCACGGGTAGGCCTTATCGTCGATATCGATGATCTACTCGATCCGCTCGAGGTGCGCACGCAGCGAGCCGCGGTTGGTCTTGCGGGGACGATCGCCCTTGGCAACCGTCACATCGGCAAACTTGCGGGACTGCTCGAGCGCCAGCGCACGTAGCGCTTCGATGTCCTCTGCAGATCCGCTTCCATCAACATGACGGCAGTGAATCAGCAGAAGAAAGCCCCGTAAACCGGCAATCTGCGGGGCTATCGGTCGGCGTCCGCCACGCACCCGGCGCCAGTCGAGACCCTCCAGCAAAGCGCCAGGTTGGGCTGCCGTAACGCACATCACACCGTCCAGGATGCTGGGCCCCTTGAAGCCGCCGGACTCCAGCCTCTTGGCCATCAGGCACAGGCCCGTCCCATCAGACGAGCTTGATCTGGTCTGCGCGCTTGGCCCGGAAGACATAAATAGGGATCGCCGCCATACTCAGCGCTGATGAGCGCGGCCAGCGCGTCAGAACCTTTGCGAAAATCCACGGGCCGCGTTGCAACCATCACCCGCGTGCCAGGGCCAGGGCCGATCAACGTTGCACATGAATAGCCTGAATCACCGCTGCAGCCAGTCAGGGGCTCGCTGTTTGTCCGATCCTGACCACGACGCCGCCAAGCTCGACCTCAATCGCAACATCGTTCGACTTGGGCTTGGGACTGTCGGCCACGACCGGCACGAACATCGGTGCATGATCGGCGTCAATATCGGCGACTTGGCGGGCCGCCACTGCATATCTAAGCTCTCGCCGCCAAGTGTAGAGCAACGATGTCCGAATGTCTGGCCGCCGCGCAAACGCGGCGATGTTGTCGCAGCGCTCCAGCTCAGCGACAATCGCCAGCTTCTGCTCCAGCGTCCAAATACGCCGGCGGCCAGCCATGTTGCGTAGAACCCCCGGACGGCCAATAGGCTCCCGAGCCATTCCAATGCGGGTGTCCAGTGCGCTCGTTTGGTTGTTGTCTTCCATCCAACCCACCGTCTGCCTCAATCAACCAAGGATGCAAGGTGGGCGGGAAACAGCGCTTACACAACGAGAAAACGCACTTGCACCTGATGTTCGGCCAAGCGCCGTCTGGATGGCCTTGGATCATGCAGGTGCTGCATGAGTGGGTGAAGAAGCCCGCGGTCCACAGCAGCAAATGCGCTATTGCGCTAACCGAAATGGCTGATCTCCTCAAGCTGCTCGAATGTGAGAATCGCGGTCTACGCAATGCCTACGAGGTCCTGCTCAAGGCGTCGGAATACCTTGGACACGCGTAGTGAGCCTGCTCCCTTTAGCGCTCGTTCCGTAGATGACTGACTTCATTGAAAAGATTAATTAGGTTTACGGTGTCGAGCTGATCTGCCGGGTTCTGGTGTGCACCCAGCTTGCATCCGAAGATCGGCACTTGCGTTCATATGTTTGCTATTGATGCCACGCGTCGCTCGAACCCAACAGGGCATCGGGTGGCATCGCTTTTTATGTTGGCTGGAACATAGAATCTATCTATTGCCCTTCTGGGCCACAGGGAGGTCAAATTTGTTTAAGGACGCGGGTTTTTCGCTGTATGGCTATCATTGGTGTCAAAAAGCCTTCGCCAGGGGCTGAAATCCAACATTTTTGGATTTTTTCCGGATTTTTGCTGTGTGCCTTTTTTTTTGGTGGTGGTTCGCGTAGCGACGTCGCGTCGCTTGTGATTCTGCGTCCGGCAGCTTTCATTGCAATAGCGTATGCCCTGACGCAGGGCGCTTGGGGCCGGACAGCTGATATCCGGTTAGCGATCTGGTTGTTGCTGTCTCTAACTGCTGTCATGGTATTGCAGATGGTCCCTTTGCCGCCGGAGATCTGGAAGGCCCTTCCCGGTCGATCGCCTATTGCGGATATCGGCGTGGAAATCGGAGCCGATCAAATTTGGCGCCCGCTTACGCTGTCTCCAGCCCGAACTTTGAATAGTCTGATGTCGATGAGTGTTCCATTGGCAGCAATCCTTCTGTTCTCATTGCTAACGCCCGTACGCCGCGGCCAAGTTCTAATTTTGCTGGTGGGAGTAGGAGTGCTCTCAGCGTTCTTGGGTATCCTGCAAGGCATAATTGGAGCAGAGAGTTCGCTTTATTTTTATGAAATAACTAACAAAGGGTCGGCGGTAGGCCTCTTTGCCAATCGCAACCACCATGCATTTTTCTTGACGTCATTGGTGCCAATAATAATTTTGGGCCTCATTGCTGAACGATCGCAAGGCGGAGCCAAGTCACGGGGAGTCCTGTATTTTTCGTCTTTAATCTTAATTTTGCTTATTTTGCCTATGGTGGGATCGAGGAGCGGACTGATCATCGGGCTCCTAGCTGTTATGTCCTCTGTTCCGATTTATGTCGCTTTAGAGAGTGGGGGCAGAGCCTTGGGCGAGCCTAAGGGCTTCCCAAACAGGCGCAAGCTGGCGGTTGTGGCAGCAGCAATTTTGCTGGCTCCGATGTTTTTGCTGGTTCCACTAGCTTTAGGCCGGAGTTCTGCGATTAACCGATTGCTCGACGATTCTGAAGGTCCCGAGATCCGGATTCAGATGCTACCCTACATTTTTGACATGGCTTCGCTGCACCTTCCGTTTGGCATTGGGTTCGGCGCTTTTGAAAAGGCTTTCTATAGCTTCGAGCCTGACTCTTCCTTGAGTGAGCCGTATATGAACCAAGCTCACAACGATTATCTGCAGCTGTTGGCTGAAGCTGGCTTCGCTGGCGTAGCAATTTTGCTGGCGTTCGGCCTGATAGGGGGGCGTGCCTTCTTGGGGGCCTGGCAGGGTCGTAAACGATATCCGCATTCGTATGCGCTTCGTCTCTCCGCGCTTGTTAGTATGGTATTGATCGGTATAGCGAGCCTAACGGACTATCCGCTGCGAGTACCCTCGCTTATGGCCTTTTTTGGGTTATTGGCTAGCGCACTCTTAGCGCCTAGGGGCTGGATAGACCTTGCTGCATTCGCAAAGAACCGTAACCGCCGCCGGCGCCCGTCCCAAACAACTGAACCTCGCACCGTTTTTGAAATCTAACGTTTAACGATAAGAAGTCACCCATGGACGCAAAATATTTTCTGAGCTTTCTGACGCTTGCCCTAGCTTCGTGTAGCTCAACGCCTCCGCTCCAGAACGTGATGGCGGATACATCGGTCATCCGGCAGCAAGAGATGCCGACGCCAACTGGTGCCGACTTGTTGACAGCTAATAGGCCATATTTGATCGGTCCATTCGACAAGCTTAAGGTTGACGTTTTCGGGATCGCGGATCTCGAGCGCGAGGTCCAGACCGATGCGTCGGGCAATTTTTTATTCCCTTTGATCGGTCTTGTAGAGGCCGGCGGGAAAACGCCTTCCGAGCTGGCGGTTTCAATTGAAAGCAGACTTCGTGGCCAGTTTGTACGAAACCCACAAGTAACCATAAATTTGGAAGAGACAACAAGTCAGGTGGTTACGATCGAAGGGCAGGTTAGAAAGCCTGGATTGTATCCCGTTGTAGGCCGAATGACCTTGCTGCGTACTATTGCTGTGGCGGAAGGCACGTCTGAGTTTGCCGACCTTACTGACGTCGTAGTGTTCCGTACGGCAAATGGTCAAAAATTTGCTGGTTTATACAACCTTAAGGCTATCCGTGATGGTACTTATGAAGATCCAGAAATATTTGCGAACGATGTCGTGGTGGTAGGCGATTCACCGGGGCGCAGGCTATTTAAGGACTTGATACAGGTGGCTCCCGCCCTAGTTACTCCGCTTATCATCCTCCTTCAACAATAATAAGAGCGCTTTATGAATCAGCTTACACGGAGCGCAGAACATTTTGGCGATCAAGAGATCGGCGCGAATGGCCTGGCAGAATCTGATGCTATGGAAAGCAATCCGGTTTTATTAGAATATTGGCGTGCAATTTATGTGAGGCGTCTCCCTGTCGCTGGAATTATTGCTGTGTTTATCGCGTTGGGTTTGCTCGCAACTCTACTCGCCACTCCGCAATACACGTCAGTGACTCGTATCGAGATCAATCGCTCGGAGGATAAGGTCACGAACGTTGAAGGCGTGGAAGCCAAGGAAATTGGTCAGAGCCTAGAGTTCTACCAAACTCAGTATAGTCTGCTGGAGGCTAGGACGCTAGCTGATCGCGTGGCGCGCTCACTGCGGCTATCAACCAATGCCGATTTTTTTGAGGGCTTCGGAGTGAACCCAGAGCGCTTTAAGGACAGTGGCGACGGGCCTGTAAGTGCTGATGCTCGGCAGGAGAGACTTGACAAAGTTGTTGAGTTGCTTCTTGAAAATGTCGTCGTTCGGCCAATCAGAGGGTCAAGTCTGGTCGACATCAGCTTTACAAGTGCGTCACCTGAACTTTCAGCGAAGATTGCGAATGCATGGGCTAGTCAGTTCATTCAGCTAAGCCTTGACCGTCGTTTTGCATCTACTGAAAACGCACGCGATTATTTGGAGCGGCGTTTGGCGGAACTGCGTTCGAAATTAGAGGAGTCTGAACGCGATCTCGTGCTGTACGCGTCGAACAAGGAAATCATAGCATTAACTGGCGGCAGTTCGGCGGGCCAATCCGGAGGTCCGAGAACGCTTGTGGCAATAGACCTGGAAAGCTTGAATGAGGAGCTTGCCGATGCCACGGCAGCTCGCATCCGAGCCGGAAGCAGATTGCAAGGCAATTCCCAGTCAAGCGAAGCTGCGCTGACCAATAGCGCGATCAATGGTCTACGTGAAAGGCGCGGTGAAATTGCAGCAGAATACTCAAAACTTCTTTCACGTTTCGAGCCTGGCTACCCTGACGCTCTGGCATTGAAGGCGCAGTTGGATGCTCTTGACCGAAGCATTCGTCAAGAGGAGTCGCGAGTCGGTGGGTCCGCGCAAACCGAATATGTTGCGGCCCAAAAGCGGGAGCGTGATCTCTTTGAGCGCGTCGCAAGTCTGAAGACACGATTTGCTTCACAGCAGCGAGACGAAATACAATATAACATTCTTCGGCGCGAAGTTGATACAAATCGTGAATTGTATGACGGTTTGCTCCAGCGGTTTAAAGAAATTGGTGTTGCCAGTGTAGGCAACAGCAACATTTCGGTGGTAGATCCAGCGCAGGTTCCAGACATACCATCTAGTCCGCGGCTACTTCTCAATGTGGCCCTCGCTCTGATAGGCGGAATCTCGGCTGCTGGCATATTCGTCTTTGCATTGGAGCAGATTGATCAAAGTATTCGTGATCCTCAAGCTGTGAGGAAATCTTTGAGGATTCCCTTGTTGGGCATTCTGCCTTTCCTGCAGGATACGGATGTCGTCCAAAGTCTTGATGATCAAAAGTCGATAGCGTCGGAGGCCTTCCTCTCAATTCGGACTGCTATGTCATTTTTGACAGACCATGGAGTCCCGAAGTCGTTCGCGGTTACAAGTACCCAGCCAAATGAGGGAAAGTCCACCAGCGCCCTCGCTTTAGCGATTACACTAGCTCGAACTGGAAAAAGGGTTGTGCTCGTCGATGGAGATATGCGCAATCCAACCCAGCATAATTTAGCAGGTTTGCCGTTGAGCCCGGGGATGAGCAGTTTCCTGGCTGGAGACGATAACATAATTTCGTTCGTCAACGCTACGCGCTACCCAACACTTGGCATAATTTCGGCTGGAACTGCCCCTCCCAATGCGGCTGAGCTTCTAAGCAATGGGCGGGTCAAATTAATGCTAGAAAAATTGCTGTCGGAATTCGATCATGTTGTAATCGATTCGCCGCCGGTGTTAGGTCTCGCTGACGCTCCATTGCTCGGTAACAGTGTTGAAGGTATTGTATACATAATCGAAGCAAATGGATCGAAACTCCGCGCGATCCAAACGGCTATTGATCGGTTGCGAAATGGCCGGGCACACATCTTCGGGGCGGTTGTTACGAAAGTAGATAGCCGTAACTCAAGCTATGGCTATGGCTATGGCTATGGCTATGGCTATGGCTATGGAAATGATGCAACCGAGGGATCCCCCAGCGGCCCGGACGGGCGCTGATGCTTTTAGAAACCGCCAGCCTCATTGAGGTTTTAGTATGCGTCGATGGTTAACATGGGGAGCAGGGCTTACCCTAGCGGCCGTATCTGGACTTAATTCCTTTTCAACCGCTGTCGAGCGTACCTCGCCAGTCTTGGCTGTAAAAATCCCATTCCACGGCGGTGGGGCGGAAAGTGGTGCAGCTAACGATATTATCCGGCAAAACATTATTGAGGGGGATGGGCTCCTACCCTCTGCAATACCTCCTGAAGCTGTTAGTAGGGCCCGTAAGGCATTTTACCGGGAGCCCACTGATACCTTTGCTGTGGCCGTGTTGGGTCTTCACACAGCTGCGAACGGCATGCAATTACAGGCTCAGTCAATATTTGAGGCAAACGTCAAATTGGGCCGCCGGCAAATAATTTCACAGGCGTGGCTAGCAGACCATGCTGCGCGTCAAAATGATCTGACAGCAGCTCTCCAGAACTATGACCTCATTCTCCGAAGAAGAAATGCTGCGAGTGCAACCGTACTGAATCGACTGGTGCAGCTTTTGCGGCAAGAAAATTCTGTCCCGCTATTTGTTCGCCTTCTTCAAAGGCCATCTTCATGGCATCCAGAATTTTGGGAGGCGGCGACTTCGGACAATCTTACATTGGATAATGCGGCTGAATTGAGGATCAGGCTGGCGGGCCGCGGATATGCCCTAGACGACCGCTATGATTCGATTCTATTGTCGAAATTGACTTTAGAAGGTAAGTTTCTGATGGCTGAAATGCTATATCGGAAATTGCGGCCTCAACTCTTTACGGCTAGTAGCCAGACAGCGCGGAGGGCCGATCTATCGTTTATAAGAAACGATGAAATTGAGCCGTACTTCTGGATTGTGGCTCCAGAGCGGGGTGACCTGGGAGCCTATATGAACTCCAAATCGGATGGGCTCGATGTTAGCATCCTTGGCGGAGCGGGTGGTATTGTGGCTCGCCGATTGATAACGGACTTTCGCGGTGTTTATGATGCTAGATTAACGTTAGCTCGGTCATCCTCGGGAACGGGGGCTATTCGTATTGATCTAACATTTACTTGTGCAACAGATAGTTCGATCATGGATAAAGTTAGTTTCAGTATCCGTGATAAATCGAGTTCCACCGGGCGAGTGAACCTTCTTGCTCCACAGTGCAGATACTATTGGGTCGAAGTGCAAGCTATTAATGCTAATCGCGACGCAGTGGACTTTACTCTCAAAGAAATTGCATTGTCTCCAAGGATACAAAGCCCTCCAAAAGGCGAGTCGTCAACGAACATAATGGGACAGTGATCAGATATGTTTAGTTTGGCTCAGTCCTTAAATATACTCTAAGATACAAGGCCTATGTTTATCTTTAAGCAAATTGCCAATTTAATAACCGATTTTTCAGTCATTTTTTCTGAAAGTGCTGTTTACCTCCAGCTCAATATTTAGGCCGTTCAAGCAAAAGGATTTGCTGTTAAAGGTTGAGTAAATCTGGAAAACGCAAAGTCATCACGGTTCGACGATTCCGCAGTGTCGGTTTGCAGTTGGGCTTACACTAGTGTGACACCAATAGATCAATAAGGCAAATAACCATGCAAATTAAAAACTTTGCTAAGTTTGTAAATTTAGCTCGAAGTCGAGGCCCGTTCGTTGCGGCGAAGCGCGTGTTTACTTATCTATCACCAAGCGAATTTAAACAGCGCGCAATTTACCGGAATATGCTTCGCCTACAGAGTAGTAGGGAGCGCTTTAATGAGATATATTCAAAGAACTTGTGGAGTGATCCGGAATCAGGTAGCGGAAGCGGTTCGAATTTGGCGGCTACTGAAAGTCTAAGGACAGCGTTGCCCAGGATATTTGAAAAATATGATATAAGGCGCGTTCTAGACGTCCCCTGTGGCGACTTTAACTGGATGCGCTTAGTCATCGAAGGAAACCAAAATCTTTATTATACAGGTGGTGATATTGTCGGTTCATTGATTATTGATAATAACGCCAGATATGCTAGCGAAAGAGTAAATTTTCTGGAGATCGATCTTACCAACGACGAGTTGCCGAGTGCCGATCTCCTTATTGTTCGGGATTGTTTGTTTCATTTATCTTTCTCCGATATACTCAAGGCAAAGCGTAATATATCGCGATCGAATATTCGATATCTTTTGACCACTACTCACATAGTTGAGAACGATTTCCAGAATAAAGATATAATAACCGGTGATTTTCGTCTAATTGATATCTTTTCATTGCCTTTGTCATTTCCGGAGGATCCATTGGAGCGCATAACTGATTATGTTGGTTCAGAGCCGCCTCGGGAAATGTGTTTGTTTGAAGTGGGGCGCTTGTAGGGGGCGTATATTTTCAGATTGTTTTTTTTCACGAATTTAACGAAATTAGTATCATAATGATTCGTCTATCGAAATATATCTTCGATGTATCTCTTGATCGTTGATCGTTGATCGTTGATCGTTGATCGTTGATCGTTGATCGTTGAACCCTGGCCTATCTTGCAGGTGATTTTACTAGAAATCTCGGTGCAGTACTAGGCTGCGGAGTTGTCCGTTGGTTATTTTCACCTATTTTCGCTGGTAAGAATTGGAGTGTAGTTGTGAGTCTGAAGGATTTCATCAGAAGGACGCCATTGGCGCGTTCGCTTCTCGCTGCGCCAATTTCCGCAAGGCGGGCGTGGATAAATTACACGAGCGCTAAATCACGAGATGTGCTCTCGCGACTAGAGCGATTGGTGGTGTCGGACGTAACCATCCAAGTAGATGAGTTTGACGGCCAATTTGTCCTGGGGCCACAATCTCATTTGCTTCACCGGTTGCTGGCAGAAGGCGAATATGAGCGAGATCTCGTCAAGCTTTTTCTGAAACATTTGGATCCCGTTCGCGATGTGATCGATGTGGGCGCAAACGTTGGTTTCTTTACAGTTTTGGCAGCTAGGTCGTTGACCTCAGGTCGTGTCTTGGCAGCAGAGCCGACTAGAGCAGCATTCGCTCGATTGAGCCATAATATTGATCTGAATGGTGTTGAAGACGCAGTTATAATGTATAACGGATTAATATCAGATAAGGATTGCACTTCAACTATTAATGTAGTTGCCGGTCGTGAGGAATATTCGTCCATGGGCGACGTGGTGCATCCGGCTGTCATCGGCGAAAAGACTTTGACTGAAACAATAGATGCCAAGAAGATAGATACGTTGGTAGAAACCCATAATTTAACTCCGGGATTGATTAAGGTCGACGTTGAGGGCGCAGAGGGCTTGGTATTTGAAGGGGCGCGTGAGACCTTAAAGCGACACCGGCCAATTGTAATATCTGAGTTTTCTCGTCCGTTACTGGAGGCTAACGGGTCATCGCCTGAACGTTTGGCTAAATTGTTTGATGAATGCGATTATGATGTCTTTGATGCTCATGATCAATTTGCTCGCGCTGGACACCTGGAGTTCTCAGATTTATTAGCGGTTCCGCGTTAGGGTGATCGGAAATTTTAAAAATTGACCTCGCATTGAAACTTAGGCCATTGTAAATCGTAGCCTGCGGCTCGGCTCTTGTGAGCGACTTGTCTTAGAGGCCGCCGTTAGTACAATTATGCCGCTGCCCGGCTACGTTAGGTGATTGGAACATTTTCGTCACTGCGGTAATTCCATTGCGGTAAGTAGGCGTTGAATCACCTTGTGCCCATCACTGTCAGGGTGATGGTCCTCGCGTTTGGTTTCAACATAGTGCTATGACGATCGCATGGCACTGGCGCTACCGACGTAAGCCGCTACGAGTTTTCCACCGGCGACGGTCGCAGGCCAAATTGGCATGATGATGTTAAACTCGCGATCATGGCGGCGAGCTATTCCTACCTTGAGAGTGCCAGCTCAGTTGCCAGCCGATTTACTCCTTGCGCTTCGCAGCCGTTGATCTCGCGTCGCCTGCTCCGAGTGCACCGGCCTAGCCAAAGCTGTAGCACTGCCGCAGCTTTCGGCATTCGTGCCAGTGGTGATTTCAGGCCACGCGCCGCATAAGCACCTTCCAACGAGCCGACCAGCAAACAAGCCGTAAGTCTTCGATGAGCACGGGTTTATGGTAAGCGGAGCCCTGACCCCACCTTGCCCTGATCGGTGACAGGGCCGATTGTCCGCGCCTTTGGTTGGTGGAGGTCGCTGGTGCTATGAC
>NZ_JAUBTS010000113.1:0-11047 GCF_036705105.1 Microcoleus sp. B9-D4 | reverse complement strand
CCGTTCGACTTGCATGTGTTAAGCAGACCGCCAGCGTTCATCCTGAGCCAGGATCAAACTCTCCGTGTTGGATTGTTCTTTTAAGGCTCGTCAAGTTCTTTCTACGCTAGCCCTAGAGCTGGCTTGTTTTCCCTTGACTTTTTTCTCGTTGTTTGCGATATTGAGTATTAGCTCTCGCCTTTACTCTCAATCTTGATTTTTTTGACGAGGTTAATAGTGCTTTAAGCTTTCAAACTATTCTTTTTTCTAGGTTCAGTTTTTTGCCTTTAGTTCGCGGTTGTTTGAACCGCTTCTCTTCTGGCGCTTTATTAATGTATCAACTCTACCCAGAGTTGTCAAGCGTTTTGTGAAAATATTTTTGAGTTTTTTTTAACCTATACACAGTAAGGGTTTCGACACTTATGACCTGCTCCGGTATCCCCTGGCTGACTCCTCTTTTAACTATGGGGTCTTTTTTTGGGCCTAAATACGGCTTTGGGGCGGACTATTTCCCGCGCATGGGTATAAGGACTCAGTGGTTCAACATGATGGGGCTTACTTGGAGTATAGGTAAGGCAAAGTTAGAGTGTAAGGGGTGAGGCTGGATCACAGGGTGAGGATGACAGAAGCAGGCTGGTGCATGAGTCATATATATGTAAGTGGTGTCTGCATTTCTGGGACTTTACTGAGGGAGGTTTGGGTCTCAGATTGAGCCGATCGCCCTTAACAATTCCTCTGATTCAAAATCCAGAAGTTGACACGACACGGTACTCTAACCCTGATCAAACTCCCAGGAATCGATCGCCCGCAAATACACTCTCCTGAATTACACCCCCAAACTCCTTCAGTTACCCCAGTGATCAGCCCTTGATGAGCGAGCGCGAGTTGGTCTCCTCAACATCTACATCTAAAAAGTGCAAGTGACTCTCTTCCTCAGTATTGACCGCAATCACCAAACCTCTATTCCCCCAGGGAGCGATCGCCCGGGGTGAGCCGGGGCTGCTAAAATTCCCTACTTGAATCCCTTGACTGTTTAACACTTCTATCTGGCCCCCAACATCTGCCAATACCCATCCCCAATTAGCCACACAAGCAGACACGGGCAAACTTTCCAGGGGAATTCGCGCTACCTTGAGCGGCCACAATTTCATCAACAGCACCGCCGCTTTACCACCTTGGGGAATTCCCAGCAAAGTATAAGGCTCAGGTGTCAACAGGATCTGTCCGACGCTGGCAGACAACCGCACAGAACCCACCGCCGTGCCGCGGCGAGTGTAAACTCTAAAAATAGTTTGGGGATTTTTGGGTTCGTTGTCCGGCCAAACTGCTAAGACGTGTCGCCGATCCAAAAACATTAATTCTGGTAAATAGTGTTCTGGTAACGGCACAGTAGCCATCAGCTTCAGGGCTTTTTCCCGATCGCCCGCCGTGCTGTTTCCCGCTAAAGAATAAAAACGCAGTTCGCCGGGAACCGCTACTGTCAACCAGTTGCCGTGAGAGTCAATAGCAGCTTTTAAAGCATCTGGGCCTTGCCTCAAACCCATATCCAGCAGGCACTGAGGTTCCCAAGAGCGATCGTTGAGCCAGTAAAGTTTTTGCGGAGTGAGAACGCAGCAGCCGTGGGAAACAGGTAAAATGCCGCGCACAATTTCCGGCATTAATGAAATAGAAGTAGACATTTCTCCTGTAACTAGCTGTTTTCCCGGCTGAGACCAAACCTTCACCTCTGTACCTACAGCAGCATAGAGATACGTTTCAGTGGCAATTAAAGCGGTCAACGGTGCAGGAAGTATCAGTGGCTTAGGCTGCGAAAGTGAATAGCGCACAGTCCGAAGTAAATTAATAGCCGACTGTGATGCTTTTTCCTCTTCAACCTCCAGTAAAGACTCAGTTTCCGACTTCAGACTTTTATCACCACTGGTTGTGGGATTTTCCCAGGGAATAATGCAGTCGCCCAATTGTCTGACAGCGGGGTCGTACATGATCAGGCGCAGAGCTTGAGCCATTTGGGAAGCACTGGCAAAACGGCGGGCTGGCAGCTTTTCTAAAGATTTTTTGACTATTGCTTGCAAAGGTTCGGGGATGGCGTCGGGAAATTGCAAGCGTTGATTCAGGTGCGCCCACCTCAAGTCTCCGGGGGTTCCCCCGAAAGGGCGGTAGCCCATTAGCAATTCAAACAGCAGAATTCCTACTGCATATATATCTGACATCGGGGAAAAAAGCCCGTAAAACCGCTCAGGGGCCATGTAAGCGGGGGAACCTACGGTAGCGTCGGGAGAAATTTCTTGGTGGAGGCGGGTGGTACCAATTTCTGGCAGCCGACGCGCGATGCCAAAGTCAGACAGCCGGGGCGACCAACCTTTGGCCCCTAAAGTTAGGAGGATATTTTCGGGTTTGATGTCGCAGTGAACTACGCCTCGGCGGTGGGCGTAGTCTAAGCCTGCTAAAACTTCCATGACTAGCTGCAAACCTTCGAGTAGACGCAAGGGGCGGTCTTGTTTGAGCAGGTTGCGGAGGGTTCCTCCCTCGCAGTAGTCCATAACCAAGTACCTGCCTGTAGCTGTGTGTTCTAGAGCTCGGCAGGTAACAATGTTCGGGTGCTGCAAGGTGATCAGAAACCACAGCTCTCGCAAGAATTCGCTAGTTGGGGCTTTTTGATGACTAAGTTCTTTGAGAGCAACCAGTTGGCTGGTGAGGCGGGAGTCCTGGGCGGGAGCTTCTCGAACGGTGGCACAAAAGACTCGACCAAATTGTCCTTGTCCGACTAGCCCTAGAATGCGGTACTTAGAATGTTGCATCGGTCTAATTATAGAAAAAGCTTGAGCTAGTATTAAAATATGTAAATAATTCTGACAAAAATTCAAATTTTTGAATCGCTCGCCAGGTACAGCCTATGTTATCTCAGGTTCATTCTCAGCCTCCTTGAGAGCGATCGCACTGTCGCACCTACTAAAATCCTTGAGTTTCGGAATCACTATCAATCTTGCCGGATTCGGGTGCCTGATCTGGAACTACCTGTGGCTGCTATTTTAGTCGATCGCGACTATTACAGTTTTTTCAATGCCATCCAGAAAGTATCTAAGGTTTTAGCTTTTTAAGGCTAAGCTGGGGAATCGGGGCGAGGGAACAGCGATATGACCAAAACAGAAGTGGGGTTATGCCATAGGGGTTAGAGAACCAGAATCCGATGCTGTCGTCAAGGCATCTTAACCTTTTTGAGTGTTAGCCAAATTTTTTTGCGCTTTGAATAAGTTGATCGTAACTTGCTAAATACTGAACTTGACAGGAGCAAACATCAATATGGTTAAAATTATTAAACTAGATCCAATTGCGGAGGAAATGGCAGTCGAAACCCGATCAAATATCCTGTCTGCCTTACTTTCCAAAGACTTAGACGTTCTCAAGGAATGCGGGGGGCGGGGAATGTGCGCTACCTGCCACGTTTACATTAAAGAAGGCATGGAAGGCTTGTCTGACATGAACCGCCGCGAGAGGAGGACGTTGGAAGTCATTACTACAGCTAAAGCCAATTCGCGACTGGCTTGTCAGGCTCAAATTATGGGCGAGGGTGTGGTTGTACAGTTGCCTGCGGGGATGTACATTAATGCTATTGAAAATGTCGAAGCTCTGATCGGCCGTCGGGCCCAGCAAGATTTATTACACCCAATTACGGGTAAAGTAGTTGTAGAATCAGGAAAGTTAATTACTCGTTCGATCGTTACACAGCTTAATGAAACCCGCTTTCAAGTAGGACAGTATTTAGTTCGGACTAAAGAAGCTTAAAACTGATATGTTTGTATTTTAGTAGTAGAGAAGAATCTATGTTGAGCCAACTTGCGCGTTTGAGCACGGAAACAGACGGACGTTACGCCAGTGCCGAAGAACTCCAATTTTTGAAAGACTACTTTCAGTCTTTGAATCACCGGATGAGTGCTTATAAAAAAATTCAAGCCTCTGAAACAGAAATTATGCGGCAAGTGGAAGCACAAATGCTGTCTCTAGACCCTAGTTTATTTAGGCGGGGGGCTAACGATATGACTGAAAAGTGCCGTGGAGATATTGTGCGGGTGTTGAGGCATTCGGCGGCAGCACTGTTGATTAATGATACTGAACGGTTGCGCGATCGGCTACTACTTTGGTTGCAAACTATTTTAGGCGCTGTTCAAGTTAGAAATACTGCGACCGTGACCTACGATGTGATGAAAAAGGTCCTCAAGCAATATCTCACGGTGGAAGAAAGGAACCTATTTTTTCCGATTCTGGACATTAACCGCACATTACTCGGCAAATAATCAAGGGGGTTGACCAGTTAACGCCGATAAACTGTGCCGTTAGGAAGAGTGGCTCCAATCAACTTCGCACCCGTCAAATCCGCCTCAGTGAGAATCGCTCCCCGGAGGTTGGCTCCTGTCAAGTCAGCTTTCTGCAAGTTGGCTTTACTCAGGTTAGCTTTGGTCAAGTTAATTTCATGCAGGCAAGAATTAGACAGGTCGGCACTGATCAGGTAGGCTAGACTCAAGTTGGCTTTGCTGAGGTTGGCCCCGCTCAAGTTAGCTTCGATTAGATAAGCACCGCTCAAGTTGGCTTCATTCAACAATGCCTCTGCCATATTAATTCCCGTTAAAAGTTTGCGGCTCAAGTCTACACCGCCGAGATCTGCCCCGCTGAGGTTAATACCGCTTAAGTGGCTGCCATTCAAAGTAATGTTTCTCAGATAGGTTTTGCTGAGGTCTGCTTTGCACAAATTGGCTCTATCCAAGCAAGCTTCGCTAAGGTCTGATCCGCTCAAGCACGCGCCGTTTAAATAGGCTTGAGTGAGGTTAGATCGCCTGAGATTAGCTTTTAACAGGTTGGCTTGGCTGAGGTTAGCACGGGTTAAGTTGGCTCCGGCTAGGTTGGCTTTGGATAATTCGGCTCCGGTGAGCTGTGCTTCGGTCAAGTCTGCCTCTTTCAGACTCGCTAGACTTAAGTAAGCATCTTTGAAGTTTGCTCCGTTGAGATTGGATTTAATCAGATAGGCTTTACTGAGATTGGCCTGAGTGAGAACGGCTTTGGTGAGGTTAGCGGCGCTCATATCTGCACCTATGAGATTAGCAGTGGGAAGAATTGCTCCGGTCAGGTTTGCCCAATTCAGATGAGCTCCGGCTAGGTTGGCGCCGGTGAGATTGGCTCCGATGAGATTGGCTCCACTCAGACTGGCTGCCATGAGGTTGGCGCCGGTGAGATTGGCTCCGCTGAGGTCCGCTTTGCTGAGATTGGCTCGGCTCAGATGGGCTTTGGTGAGGTCTGCCCCGCTGAGGTTAGCACCGATTAAGTAGGGTCGTTGCTGGTGTTGGTTGAGGTTTGCCAAAATTAGAGTTGGGGCATCGCTGGAACGGTATAAATCGATCGGACTCAACACAATGCCGCGCAGATTTGCCAGTCTAAAATCTCTTTCGCCGGCTGCATATCGAGTTAGAAGTTCATTGGCGTCCATTAAGTTATAGCAAAATATTTGAGGTTTTGATTGCTTTTAAATTTTAGTAATTTCTAGAGTAAGTTATGAATTTTATTGCTGCTAGTTATAATCAGGTTTTATTTAAATTGCTAAAACCTAATTGTTTGACTGAGGAGCTTTTTGATAATTTAACTCACAGTTTTGATGATAAGGTGGATAATATGGATACCAAAAAATCGATTTGACAGCTATTAGCAACAAAGTAATAGCTGTCAAATAAGTCAGTTTTTTTGGAAAAGTTGAATGATAATAGCTTCATGGTCTTTTCCTTCTTCGACCATAGAATCTGCATGTTGGAGGCGATCGCGCAGCCCTAAAATAAAGCGGTTGCAGTCCGAACCCAATGATTCGCAGGATGTTTGCAGGCAGTGAAGTTCTCGACCCGTAAGCTGACTAAAGAACGAACTTAAAATACCTGCTTCTAAAAAACAGGCTGGTCGCTTAGAGTTGGGGGCTGTTTTAGCAAAAAGAGAGTTAGCAATTTTTACTATTAAAAATCCATGTTCTGAATAGCTGGGGTCAAGATCAAATGTTCCCCATCCATGAGTTTTCCAACACTGCTGTAAGGACTGAAGAAATTCTACCATTTCCATTTCAGAAACGGGCTGACCGTAGTATTCGCTGACTTCTTCGCAAAAACGCACGTAGAAGTTTTTACCCCACCAGCGACCGCAGTTGAAAAGCACGAGGCGGGAGGCTTGACCTGTTTCTTGTTCTAAGCCGATATAAATGGCTTGAATCAGTGTTTCTGGGAGTGCTAAGAGCCGATCACCCCGGCGGTTTTCGAGGAGGCCGAGTTCGAGGTCGCCTCGGACGTAGGCATCGCTGGCAAAGTAGTTTCCAGGGAGTCGGGGCTGTTTGAGTAAGTCGGCAATATTAATCATCGGGAATTGGGAATTGGGAATTGGGAATCGGGAATTGGAAATTGGGAAGAAAGCTGATTATTTATTACCTTGATCAATAATAATTGACTGTGCTTGGTCAAAAAATGGTTGCAATATAGCCCGGGCTTGCTCGGAAAGCAATTCTTTTAAACGAGTTTGCAGCAGATTGCAAACAGTTGCTTCGATTTTTTGAGTTTGGTGGGCTGCGACTATGCCGGAAAGCCAGTCTACAAGGCGCTGTTCGAGAAAATTTTGATCGTTCAGCAGCATAGCCATAGCGCAGTACCGCAAGACTAACACCCAATGTTTGAGCGATCGTTCTAAGGTTTCTTGTTTTTCGTCGGGGAATGTTTCTTGTAGTTGGTTGGCTACTGGTTGGAAGATGCTTGCTTCCTTCTCTCGCAAAAATTCGTAAATTTTTAAGCGCTGAACAAGGGTTACAGCTTGACGCTTAAAAGCTAGGAGTTCTTCGCCTTTTAAAAAGCGGTTTTCTGCCTGATCCAGCAGCGCCTCAATCTCAGGGTGCATGATTTTAATTAAGTGGTAATCGGTAATTGATAAAAGGAAGGAAGTTAGGTCACGAGCAATGTACGGGATTTAACGGATTTAACTAATGGATTTTGAAGGATGAGAAAACAGGGGTGAGGGAAGATGAATGAGGGATTGCTCTATTTTTCATTTTCTATTCCCTACACAGACTAAAACAGGTCGAATAGGTCATCAATGGTGACTTCTGCTTGTTCAGTAATAGAAATTACTGGCAAGGGTGGTGGTAGGGGTAGGGCACCTACTTCCGGAATTCCTTCCCAAGAAATAGCTTGAAAAAAGTCTGCTACTGGCTGGGTTAAACTCAGAAGTTGACCGGGGGTCGAGCCATTTGGGGTTTCTAAAGATTTTCCCAGCCAATTATAGTGACCAAAGAATTCTTGGACTGATTGGTCCAACCATGAAGTTTGACTTTTCATCTTTCTTCCTGCCTGGAGAAATCCACCATCGCACTTTCATCGCGAAATTGGTGGGAGGAAAGGCAGGGCAGGGGATGTGCCTTTCCAAGTTGTTTATCGCAATATTTCACCGTGTTGCAGTCGATTTTGAATATCGCGGGCGTTGGCACCTTCGTTGAGCCAGAATGCTGCTGCATCAATTTTATCAGGGTTGCCAAGGAGGAACTTGCAATAGGTTTCTCCCATTGAGTAACATTGGAGTTCTATGCAGCTCAGAGGCTTTTTGACTAAAGAGCCGAAGAAACCGGCGAACAAACCGGCGTATAGGTGACAAACCGGTTTGCCTACGTCGCCCAATGTGCGAGCAACTGCTGAGTCAAAAAGGTTGATGAAGATGCAGCCGTGTTTGCGATCGCTCATGTCCACTTCCCAGCGACCCCAACCTTGAGCCGTGAAAGGCCACCACCAAGTTTCTAGCAGAAACATGAGATTTGACTGGCGAATGTTTTGGTCAAATTCGGCACTAAACCATTTTTGAAAAAATTCAGAATCTTGGAGTCCCCACTGGCAACCAATAGTATACATGATGACAGAGGACGCGGGGCCTACTTCTTCTTCGAGCCCCTCCACCAAACCGATAATGAAGTCTTCGCTGGTAAAAATGTTGCGCGACTCATTCCAGTCGTCAATTGTACCCATCTGGCGATCGAAGGCAAAAAAGTCCTGAAACCTATAGTGGCTGTGAGTTTTAGGATGCTTTTGCTTCAGGAGCGATTCGCTGTGGGGGGAGATTTCTTTTTTGGCGGTAGAGACCATGGGCGGGTTATTCCTTTTTGGTGTAGTTTGGTGAAAATTAGAGTCAAATAGACGGGCCTATGTATCCAATTTAACTTTATTTTTCTAAAGGCAGGCACAGGGGAGAATTTTGTACGACCATATAAAAATTAAAAATTCTAGGATGCTAAATTTGGGGGCTTGTTGGGAGTTCGGCCTTCGGACAACTGCTCTGTGAGTGCTGGCGAAAGTGGGTATAACCTTAAACGGCTATGTGTTATCGTTTTGTGCAAGCTGTCCACTATATATATAGGGCATATGGGGATGAAAAATCACGCTTGTATTGCAATAGGCATCAATCAATATCAGTTACTCCAGCCTTTGAGTTACGCCCAAGAGGATGCAGAGGCTCTGTACGGTTTTTTGACTGAGGAGGCGGGTTTTGCGCCGGATGGATGTCTGCTGATGACCGATAGCTCGCCGTCGCTGTGGGGTCAATCTACATATCCAAATCGGGAAAATATTCTGAGATTGACCCAAACCCTCTGCGCCGAACATGTGCAACAGGGAGATTTACTCTGGTGTTTTTTTAGCGGCTATGGTGTTAGCTATGAAGGTAAGGATTATTTGATGCCGGTTGACGGTAATCCGGCTGACATTCAGGGGACGGGGATTCCGGTAGAGTTGCTGTTGAATACTCTGAAAAACGCTCCTACGGAAACGGTGTTGGTGCTGGTTGATATGAACCGCAGCCAGATTGTGAAAGCGGGGGAAACGATCGGCTCTCAAACTGTCGATCGGGCGCGGGAACTGGAAATCCCAACGGTGCTTTCTTGCCGCCCGAATCAAGTTTCGCGGGAAACTTCGGCTTTGCGTCAGGGGTTTTTTACGACGGCGCTTTTGGAGGGGCTGCGATCGGGACAGTGCATGACGATTAAGGGTTTAGACCGTTTTTTGAGCGATCGACTGCCGGAGCTGTGTGACCACCATTTGCGTCCGAAACAAGAACCTTTGATGGTGGTGCATCCTCCCGGAAAGGCTAATTTGGTGATTTTGCCGGATGCTTCAGGGGTACCAACTGCTGCGTTGGCCGGACGCAACGGCAATATGATGGTTGGTACGGCTGATGGGTTCGATCGCCCGCAAATGGCGACGGCTACGGCTCCAATGGATCTGCCTCCGGCAGTTCGCAATGCTGAGGATTCGCCGGTTGAGATGCCGCCTGTGTCGCAGCCAAATGCTGTGGCCCCTGCCGATCGGGGGGGCGATCGACCGAACTTGCAAAAGCCGGAGGATGAGCATAACGGGGGGTCGGATAAGTCATTTTTGCAGCAGCTAGTTTTGTGGAGTTCAGCTACGGCTTTGGTGCTGCTGTTGGGTGTTTTTGTGACGAACAAATCAATTTTTATTGGTCAGCAGGAAGGAGATCCTCGATCGCCTGCTAAAAATGCCCAAAACTCTGGATCTCAACAATTGACTGGTACTGGGGGGTCACAGAACCAGCCGCGGGCGGTGCAAGCAGGGAGTGGAACTAAGCAGCCACCATCCAGCCAGCAGGTGTGGGCTGAGGCGAAAACTTTCCTCAAGGATGGTTCGGCTTCTAGTTTTAATAAAGCAGTGGTTAAGGCTCGAACGATTCCGGCTAGCGATCCGCTCTACCCGCAGGCTCAGCAGGATATTGAGCGCTGGAGTTTGACAATTTTGGATATAGCTAACGGGCGGGCTGCTCGAGGCGATTTCCAGGGGGCGATCGGCGCGGCTAAATTGATGCCGGATGTCAATAAGCCTGTTTACAATCAGTCGAAAGAGGCGATCGCTCAGTGGGAGGAGCTATCCAAAGACCAGGATGTCAATGCTGCTTTGCTATCGGCTGCTAAGGGTCAAATTAAGCGGGGGGTTGCCTCTTCTTACAGTAAAGGCATCCAGCAAGCTAATAAAATTGAACCCGGTCAGCCGAAGTATGCAGAAGCTCAACAGTTAATTGGAGAGTGGAGCGAAAGTATTCTCAAAATTGCTCAGTTGCGCGGCTCTCAAGGAAAGCTGAAAGAGGCAGTTGAAGCTGCTTCGCTGGTGCCGTCGGGTACTAAGAGTTATCAGCCGGCTCAGAAGGATATCGCCAATTGGAAAACAAAGCTCCAACGCCAGCAGAAAAAAGGTTGATTTAGTTGATAATTTCTCGGTTTCCCACCGGGAAATTATCTTAGCGACTGACCAACATGGGTCCTTCGCTTGATCGATACCTCTTGATACTGCAAAAAGAGATCTACACATCGATAATTTAAAACCAATAATTTTATTCACCATTTCCCCTCCCCAGCTTCTGCGCGAGGGGATTTTATATGCTGCCTGGTAGGTTAGTTTTTGTAGAGTAAAAGATATCGTATGAGCTGTTAATGGGGGTTGCATAATAGCGTGATAATTTAAGTTTTTTTGCGAGCAACCCATGAGCCAGAAGGCGTGTATTTTCAGAGCAGGCGAGACGCCTAACCCTACTCCCCACAATGCCTCAAATTGTGCAACCCCGGTTAATTAATATTTTAAATTCACGTCCAAAGTTCCCTAAATCGGCACCTGCACCGTCACCAATGAGTTTTTATTAACAATAAGCATTGGTGTTAAGATATTTACAAAAAATCATTAACAAGTCCTAAATAAGTTAAATTAAAATTAACTAAAACAGTTAATTTTTGGATGCTAATCGGTATGTCATTCAGTTTAATTTATAGTTCATTTTAACTTAAACAATCAGCAAATTTTGCTATCTCGAATTGCTATCTCAGGCAAATGTCTAAGGCAAAATCGCCTTAAACAATTGGGTATGCAGAGTTAAATTTTTTTATCTCTCTTCGTGGGCTATTAGGAGCGATCGACGGATGGAAGACTGTTTAAACTTGCTGGGGGGGTGACAAAGAGGCCTAGGAGATAGACCGAATCAGGGTTGCAGCCCGCATACCTTGTTGGTAAAAGCG
>NZ_JAUBTS010000112.1:0-11461 GCF_036705105.1 Microcoleus sp. B9-D4 | reverse complement strand
GCCAAGGAACAATTTGGTGATTTCAGCGATGCCAAAAAACGAGAAATTTTTGAAATCATCAAAGAAGCAAAATCGCGCGGATTGTTGCGGAAACAACCCCACGATAAATGTTTGAGCGAGTACGTTAACGCCGCTAACCATTTACTAAGAAGCTATGCCACGGATGAATTCACAGCAGCGCTGAACCGAAACCTTGACTACATATACGTGTACGTCGCGCTTGTAAGCACTAATTCCATCCTCACCACCGCCTGACGATGGCTGCCTCGACTCAGCGGCCGAAACTCCCCTTTTTAAGGGGGGAGTCGCGGGATGAGTCCTCGGACAAGTGGCGCTTTAAGAGTGAAATTAGCTTAGTTGCTATTACTCGTTCGTAAGCGCCAGCCCGCATCAAACCGGACAAAATAAATGAGCCTTAATCAGTGAAGTAAGCTTAATTGCTTTTGGGAGATTCGTAGGCTCTATTGTCCTTTCAACCCATTCTCTCCCTAAACTAGATGAAATATTTAATCGTAGGCATTGACGTTTCTCGGTCGTCAGTAGCCGCGTGTTTTATGCTGGAAAAACCCAGCAATCCCCGTGATGACTACTTTGACGCCGATATCGAAGTATTCCACTCGAACATTGAAAACTTGAATAAGTTAAGAGCCAAAGTTGAAAGCTTTAAAGCTGACAAAATTATTGCTATTTGCGAACCAACCGGGATGAACTACGCCCAACTGTGGATAAACAAACTTGCGGACTGGGGGTGCGAAATTAGGATGATTTCCAACAGCAAGCTACCCAACTACAGGGCGGAACTGATGGGAAAGGAAGGCAAAAGCGGGGCAAAGACGGATGACATTGACGCATTTGCGATCGCCTGCTGGTACTTTGACAAAGGGTGCGACAGTTACCTCAAAATCCGTGACCCCCTAGTTAGTCAAATCAAACACGTTTGTCTTCGCTTGGAGCACCTTAACCGAGTGCAAAGCCCAATCATAAATAGAATGCGACAAGAATTGAGTTGGCAATGCCCCGAAATCGCTTTAGTGCGATCGGCAAAACCGCAAGAGGAATTGCCACCGCTACTCTGGGGCTGGCTTGCCGGCCGCCGAAAATCCAAAAAGTACGATCGCATTTTGGAGGGAACGATCGGCTCTGGCATTGAACCACAAACTCGCTGGGCCGCCAAACAATACTGCGAAATGGAGGAAGAAATTTTTAGACTCAAAAAGCAATTGGTGCAACTGATCGACAGTCCGCAGTTTGAGGAATATCGCCGAATTTTCACCAAGTTTGGCTTTGGCTATCAACTTCAGGGCTATTTGTTGGGAGCGATTTACCCGATCGAAGATTTTCTCAAGGATGGTCAACCGGAAGTCAAAATCAGGAAAAATCGCCAGACCGGGAAAGAATCTAAACTCAAACTCTCAGAGCGCCGCTTTATGCGAGCCGTTGGCATGGGCGTAGTTCGAGAGGATAGTGGCCAAAAGAAGAAGGGTAAACAGTCAGGCAGTGCGCTCTGTAGAAAAGCTTTATGGCAGTGGTGTTTTACGAGGTTGGAAGTGTCGCGAAACAATCCGCCGCTGCAATTCACTTACGGGCAAGGTAAAGATGTAGAGCAAATGTCGCCAGCAGAAAACCTCAAGCGCCGAAAAAAAGGCGGCACGCCTGTCAAACTAGCCCGTCAGCGAGTAATCGCCCGCTGCATCCGCGAGCTATTCAAAGAGTTGTGCAGCATCGTCAAAATCTAAAATCTAAAATCTAAAATTCAAGGGAATAATTTGTCCCTAACTCCCAAAAAATGTCTACAGTGAAGATTGGGGATTATTTTACCTCTTAACTGCCGCCCACTGGGTAATCGGTGCCAGGAGTTTCCAACCAAAATCGCAAGATAAATCGCCAATTCAAACCGATCGAAGTATTGTGAAACTTCATTAAGTTGGTAAGCCTCAATAAACAATAGTAGTATCATATAGTCAGGGAAGTCAAAAAAATGTTGTGATTGTTAAAAGATGGAGGCTCAGAATGCAACTAGCAGAGAGGCACATCATTAAATCTACGGAACACAGTTTCGCCGAAATTGATAAATTAGCATTTAAGTCCAAAAATCTCTACAATGCCGCTAACTACGTCATTCGTCAGAGTTTTATCTATGGATGGGGTTACGTTAATTACAACGAGATGAACCGTTTGATGAAATCTCATCAAGCATACAAGGTTTTGCCAGCCAAGGTCAGTCAGCAAATACTGATGATATTGGACAAGAATTGGAAGTCGTTTTTTGAAGCAGTTAAAGCTTACAAAGCTGATGACTCTAAATTTACTGGCCGTCCGAAGCTACCGAAGTACAAAGATAAAGTCAAGGGTCGGAATATCCTTGTCTATACGATTCAGGCAATTAGTAGCAAGCAATTAAAGAAAGGAATCGTCAAGCTTTCGGGAACTAATCTCTCAATCAAAACCCAGCTCGAACCCGATCGAATCTGTCAAGTTAGAGTGGTTCCCAAATGTGATTCTTATGTGATTGAGGTAATATACGATGAACCGGATACCACCGCCAGCGACGATAAATTTGTAGCTAGTATTGATTTAGGTCTGAATAATTTAGCGGCGTTAACTTCAAATCAGCCGGGTTTTATACCTCTGTTGATTAACGGGCGTCCGTTGAAATCAATCAACCAGTTCTACAACAAACGTAAAGCACGGTTACAATCTCAGTTAAAAGGAAGTCGCAAGAGTTCACCCCGCATTCAACGCTTAACTCGCTGTCGCCACCAAAAAGTCGATAATTACTTGCATCATACCAGTCGCCTAATTGTTGACCTTTTGGTCGCCCATCAAATTGGGACGCTAGTTGTCGGCAAAAATGCACAATGGAAAACCGAGATTGATTTAGGAAAGCCAACCAACCAAAACTTCGTGGGCATTCCTCATACTCGACTGATTGAGATGTTGGAATATAAGGCTCGATTGGTTGGGATTAAGGTGATTGTACAAGAAGAATCTTATACATCGAAATCAAATTTTCTGACTCTAGATCCGATTCCTGTCTATGGAAAGACCGATAAGGATGCTGTATTTAGTGGCAAGCGGATCAAGAGAGGTTTGTACAAGACATCGGTCGGTCAATTAATTAATTCCGATGTGAACGGGTCTTACAACATCCTCAGAAAAGCAATCCCAAATGCGTTTAGCAATGGGATAGAGAGCTGCGTAGTTCAGCCGAGGCGGGTCAATCCGCTCGAAGTAAAAGTGAAGGGGGAGGGACTTAACGCCTCCCATGTCATGTAATAAATGACTATACTTTTGCCAGCTATAGAATCAGGAAAAAGCAAGCAACAGGGATTGAAGCATGAATGAGACCGATCGCACGCGAGTCGAAACATTCATCACGCGCTGGGCGGGTTCTAGCGGTAACGAACGGGCAAACTACCAGTTGTTTTTTGCCGAAATGTGCGATGCGCTGGGAGTCGATCGCCCTTTTGATAAAGGCAGAATTCCCAACGATCCCTACTGCTTTGATAAAGATGTCAAAATTTTTCACCCCAGCGGCAAAGTAACTCCGGGGTTTATTGACTTTTACAAAGCCGAGCATTTTTTGATTGAGGCAAAACAGGGCGGAACAACGGGTAAAAAAGGAACGGCAAAGCGGGGGACAAATACCTATTTGCGAGAGATGGAAAAAGCGTTTGTGCAGGCAGTTGCCTATACGCGCAGTCTCAGTAGCAAACCGCCCTTTTTGTTAACTTGCGATATTGGCGATCATTTTGAATTATGGATGGGTTTTAGCGGCGATTATGGCGGCTATGGGGCGCGGCGAGAAATCGGGCTAATCGAGTTGCAGAAAGCCGATGTTTTCGATTTGTTTGTCGATATTTTTAGCAATCCGCAGCAGCGCAACCCAGAGAAGATTGCAGCGCGGGTGACGCGGGAAGTGGCGGCGGATTTGGCAGAGTTGGCGAAGCGGATGGAGGCGAATGTCGATCCGCAGCAAGTCGCCCAGTTTTTGATGCGCTGTATTTTCACCATGTTTGCTGAGGATGTGGGATTACTCAAAGAACATTTGTTTACACAGGCGCTGGAAACGCGGTGGATTCTCAATCCGAAGACTTTTAAGCCGGAAGTAGAGGCGCTGTGGGAGGCGATGAATGAGGGGACGAGTTTTGGCTTTCATGGCCAACTGTTGCGGTTTAATGGCGGATTGTTTGCTGAATCGCAGGCATTTGCGCTGACTAAAACGCAGTTGGAAGTGTTGTTGCAGGCGGCGAAGCGGGATTGGTGCAATGTGGAACCGGCGATTTTTGGGACGTTGTTGGAAAGGGCGCTGGATTCGAGGGAACGGAGTAAGTTGGGGGCTCATTATACGCCGCGATCGTATGTGGAACGGTTGGTAAAGCCTGTGGTGATGGAACCTTTGGGCGATCGCTGGATTGCGGTACAAGCGGAGGTTAAACAGTTGCTCAACGCGGGGGAATCGGAACCGACTGCAAATCAAAGGAAAAAGGCGATCGCAGTTTTAGAGGCATTTCTGACGGAGTTACAACAGGTGAAGATTCTCGATCCGGCGTGCGGATCGGGGAATTTCCTTTATGTGACGTTGGATTTGTTGAAAGGGTTGGAGTCGGAGGTGTTGCGGCGCTTGGAAGATGTCACCGGATCGGCGCAGTTGCGGTTAGATATTGCCCAAGTCAATCCGAGTCAGTTTTTGGGAATTGAGATCAATCCTAGGGCGGCGGCGATCGCAGATTTGGTGATTTGGATTGGCTATTTGCAGTGGCATTTTCGGCGGTTTGGTGATATTCCGCCGATCGAACCGGTGTTGCGGGAGTACAACAATATTGAATGCCGGGATGCGGTGTTGGCCTATGACGGAATAGAACCAGATGTGGATGCGGCGGGGAAAGTGCGATCGCGTTGGGGTGGACGGATGATGAAAAGTCCGGTGACGGGGGAAAATATTCCCGATCCGACAGACCAAATAACAATTTATCGGTATTTGAATCCGAGGGCGGCCGAGTGGCAGGAGGCGGATTATATTGTGTCGAATCCGCCGTTTATTGGTAATTCGAGAATGCGGGAAATGTTGGGGGATGGGTATACAGAAACGTTGCGGAAAGTTTATAAAGATGTGCCGGATACTGTTGATTTTGTGATGTATTGGTGGCACAAGGCAGCAGAACTAACTAGAGCGAGCAAAATAAAACGCTTTGGGTTTATTACCACAAACAGTATTCGCCAAGTTCGGCAGCGGAAAGTTCTGGAGTTTCATTTTACGCAAAAGATTCCAACCCGATTAATTTTTGCTATTCCCGATCACCCTTGGATTGATGGAGGGGCAGCAGTCAGAATTGCAATTACAGCAGGTGAATTAGATGACCTCAAAAAGCCTATAAGGATTGCCGAATTTGGTACAGTAGTTGCTGAGTGTGAGGGAGAGACACCGGAAGACTCAGCAGAGCAAGTTCAAGTGCAGTTGCAGAATGTAGGGCTAATTTTTAGTAACCTTCTAGCGGGTTCTGATTTAACTCAATCTCAACAACTTCTGGCTAATGATAGGATATCCAGTCGCGGTGTTATGCTATTTAGTTCCGGGTTTATTGTCGAGCAATCTGACTTTGGAGAGATTGAGTCTGAGGTTCTTTTCCCCTACATTAATGGACGAGACTTTATGCAAAATTCTCGCAATGTGCGCGTCATTGATTTATTTGGCTTAAAAGCTGATAAAGCTCAAGAACTATATCCAAAAGCATTCCAATGGGTGTTGGATAAAGTTAAACCTGAACGAGATACTAACCGTGATAAAAGCCTCCGAGAAAACTGGTGGATATTTGGTCGTCCCAGAACAGAACTTCGACCAGCAATAAAGGGACTACAGCGTTACATTGCTACAGTAGAGACTGCGAAGCATAGAGTATTCGTCTTTCTTCCCCGTGAAGTAATACCTGATAATATGTTGATTGCGATCGCCCTTGATGATGCTTATTTCTTAGGAGTTCTTTCTAGTCGAGTTCATGTTACTTGGTCGCTGGCAGCAGGCGGAACATTAGAAGATAGACCTCGTTACAACAAAACTCGATGCTTCGACCCCTTCCCCTTCCCCGACGCCACGGAAACCCAAAAACAAACCATCCGAGAACTCGGAGAACGCCTCGATAGCCACCGCAAACGAGTCCAAACCACTCACCCCGAAGTCACCATCACCGGGATGTACAACCTCCTGGAAAAACTCCGCCAAGGCGAACCCCTCAACGACAAAGACAAAGCCTTCAACCAAAAAGCCCTAGTCTCCACCCTCAAACAAATCCACGACGAACTCGATGCCGCCGTATTTGCCGCCTATGGTTGGGAACCCACCCTCACCGACGACCAAATCCTGGAAAACCTCGTCACCCTCAACGCCCAACGCGCCGAGGAAGAACGCAACGGACTGATTCGCTGGCTGCGTCCCGACTACCAAGCCCCCGGCGAAACCTACGTGCAACCATCCCTTGCAGGCATCACCACCGAAACCGAAACCCCGATCGCCCCCACGGAACAACAACCCTTCCCCAAAACCCTCAAAGAGCAACTTTGGGCCATCCGCGACTTATTCCGCACCCAAAGCGGCGAATGGACAGCCGCCCAAGTTACCGCCCATTTCAAAGCAGCCAGCCGCAAACAAAAAGTCATTCTCGACTGTCTAGAAAGCCTCGAAGATTTGGGGATTTTGCTCAGTCATAATGAAGGTGGCGTGCAATATTGGTATCTCCCAACCTGATGGAATTGCAAAAACTTGTAGCTTACGCTAGGGGGTTTGAAGGCGATCGCCCTTACAATTGTTATAGTATTTGATTCTCAACAAACCCGATGACCATCAAACCGATTCGGTGGGTTGGCGCTACCCGTGAAGAAATCCAATCTCTTCCTGACGATGCCCGAAAAGAAGCTGGTTTTGCACTTTGGACACTTCAGCAGGGCATACAACCATCAGACTTTAAACCCATGTCGATCGTAGGCAAAGGCGTTGAAGAAATTCGGATTCGGACAGAAGATGCCTATCGGGTATTTTATATTGCTAGATTTGAAGAAGCTATTTACGTTCTTCATGCTTTCCAAAAGAAAACTCAGAAGACAGCCAAGAAAAATATCGAAATTGGACAGAAACGCTACCAACAGTTGTTACAAAATCGTTTAAATTCAAGAGAACCAGAACCATGAGTGAAAATACTATTACCCAAGCAACCGATAATATCTTTCTCGATCTGGGATTTTCAGCAGAAGAAGCTGATAACTTACTAATCAGATCGCAACTCATGCTCGCCCTGCTTCATCAGATTAAACATCACCGTTGGACGATCGACCAAACTGCTCAACATCTCCAACAGTCAAACGACCAAATCAAAGCTCTAACTCAAGGTAAAATTGGGGAATTCTCGGTTGATACTCTGATCGCAATGCTAAACCAAGTAGGCATGACTGTCAAAATCGAAATTTGTCCCAAGGTAGCTTAGAGCGAGATTAGAGACATCGGTAAGTTTTGCTTTGCGCTTGTTATCATGAGCTTATCCAGCAAGAGGTTATCTAATGCTAGAAACCACCATCCTAGAAACCCTGGTCAAGTTGCCAGATTCCCTGAAACAGGAAGTTTTGCACTATGTAGAATTCTTAGCCGCAAAATATGCAAATAATGCAAATAATGAGGTTGCCGTAAATCCTCCTCAAAAGAAACGTCAAGCCGGGATGATGAAAGGCACGTTTGTCTTACCGCTTGCTGATGATTTTGATCCACCATTAGAGGATTTCCAGGAGTATATGGAATGAGTGCATTGCTCCTCGATACTCACACTTTTATTTGGTTTTCAGAAAATGCTCCTAACCTATCAGTTACCTTGAAGGAGCAGATTGAATCCGCCGATATAGTCTATTTGAGTATTGCCAGTCTTTGGGAAATTGCCATCAAAATCAGCATTGGTAAATTGACACTGCAAGCAGACTATGCAGACATCGAACCTCAGTTACCTGCTGCTGGCATCTTATTACTGCCAATTTCCTTTGGGGATACTGTACAGGTTCGCAGCCTACCATTCCACCATCGCGATCCATTCGATCGCATTTTAATTGCCCAATCCATTAATCATGCTTTAGTTTTAGTCAGCCGCGATGAAATATTTGATGCTTATGCTGTTAAAAGACTATGGGAATAAACTAGATTATTATCGCCAATGGCATTGACCCGATCGATCGTAAAAGAGTAAAATAAATTATAGAGTTAGGCTCAAAAATTTTCCATGCCTCCCGAAGAAATCCTCCTACAATACTGGCGGGAACTTGCCCCCGCCGATCGCGCAAAAGTCCTTAAATCCCAGTTTGAGGGAAAATAAGCCGAGGCAGATTGAAAAATTACTGTATTTCAGTCTCCTAGCTATTGCGCTAATCTATCGCTCTTCCATTTGCAAATACTCCAACACCAGCAACCGCAAATAGTCTAGCATTCGGATATAAGACCGCATTTGAAGATAGCCCGATCGCGTCTCATCATAAAACTGAGCGATCGCAGAACGATCGAACACCCGAAGCTGATGTAACTCTGCGATCGCTTGCTCGCGATTCTCAACCTCTGCGCGCTCCTCAATCTGACTAGCATAACCGCGAATACTTACTGTTACTAACTCAAGCTCCTCCAGAAACGAAAAATATTCCTCAGAACCAAGATACCTCTGAGATATCTCTTTGCGCTCTAATTTAGTGTTTTGATAGTCAACTGTCAACTGTGCCAAAAGTTGCACAATAATATCTTGCTGAATCGCTAATTTGTTCAGAAATTGTGCCATATCGCTATTCCTCATTAATGCCATAAGTCACGATTTTCTCAACACCATACTGGTCAGGTCGCACAATTAAAAACTCATTGCCCTTTCGGTAAACAGCGGCTCCATCCTGCCGATATCCCGTGCGAGGAACTCTTACAGCACCTCTGGTGTTGAAGTTGTGTGCCTTACGCAGATATTTGAGTGGATCAAATCCTTTTCTTTGTGAATGGTCTAACACACTTTGGGCCACAGTTCGATAAGTTCCTCTATCCCATTCAGACAAATATTGCTGTAGTTCGATAACTTCAGTATTGGAATAGTCTTCAAACAGTCGCTCTAAATAAGGATCAAGGGATGATTCGTCTGGCATTTTCACTCTAATTCCAGAGGATATTATTTATCATAGCTGTCCCGGAAAAAGACCGATCGCCTTTTATATCAAATCCACTCTTCATCGGAATGATTCATCTCTTCCTCTGTGTTCTCTGCGTACTCTGTGGTTAAATCATTTCGATCCTAATCAGAATTGGTATTACCCCTTAACTACGGCCCACTGAGTCACCGGTGCAAGCGGCTTCCAACCCTGAAAAGAACCGATCGCCCCTACTCGCTGAATCCCAATTCTAATTAGTTCCCCACCATAACGATCGTGCCATTGCAAAACTTTAAACTCGCTCTCAACTGTCACCGCATTAACAACTAATCGGCCACCTTCACCTAAAGCATTCCAGCAAGTTTCCAGCACAGCTTCTGCGGTGACACCGCCGCCGATGAAAATAGCATTCGGTTGAGGCAAATTTGTCAGGGCTTCCGGCGCTTCTCCCGCCACGATTTCGAGTTCGGGAACCCCGAAAGTCGAGGCATTTTCAGCGATGTATTCCAATCGAGTCGGATGGCGTTCGATCGCGATCGCCCTGCACCGAGGATGACTCCGCATCCATTCAATCGCGATCGAGCCGCAGCCCGCCCCCACATCCCAAAGCAACTCTCCGGGAATCGGCGCTAACGTTGACAGAGTAACGGCTCTAACCTCCCGCTTGGTAAGTTGTCCGTCGTGGCGATAAGCAGCATCCTGTAAACCGGAGGTACGAGGGAAAATCACAGTTTCGCGATCGGCTGCAACTGCGATCGCGATCGTGTTCAAATCAGCCAAATCCGCTGCATTCCAGGCTGCTGCGACCCCCTCGATCCGCCGTTCCGATCCCGCTCCCATCCGCTCAAACACGGTCATCAAACTGCTGCCAAAGCCCTGCTGCGTCAACAATTGTGCCACCTTTCCCGGCGTGTTTCTGTCAGCGCTCAACACCAGCAAGCGCGCCCCCGGCGACAAAGCAAGGGCGATCGAGGCGATCGGGCGATTTGTCAAACTGAAAGTCTCAACTTGAGCCAGCGGCCAACCCAAACGGGCGCAAGCAAGACTAAAAGCCGATGCAGCGGGAATTACAGTCATTTCCGAAATGGGAATTTTGCGCGACAGTGTGACGCCGATACCGTGACACATCGGATCACCGCTTGCGAGCACGCACACAGACTGTCCCCGGCGGCGGATGATTTCATCGACTGTTGCTTGTAGCGGCGAAGCCCAAACCAATTGTTCGCGGGTGTCGTCGGTTGGTAGCATTGCTAGGTGACGGGCGCCACCAACAACGACTTGAGATCGAGAGAGGAGGGTAGAGGCGATCGGGCCGAGCCCCGAAAGTCCATCTTCGCCAATCCCCACCACCGAAAGCCATTTGTGCATTGCGGCCTTACTGCTAATTACTACTTATCGATTCTAAAGAATAATATCGGATTTCCATTCATAATTCTTTCTTCTACTTGCCTCATTCCGAGTCTTTCTGCGACTTTTTGCGACTCAATGTTTGGGCGATCGCAACTTGCGACAAGATAGTGAAAGCCAAGTTCATCAAAACCATAATCCAATATTTTGGTTGATGCTTCAGTAGCGTAACCTTTTTTAAGTGCTTTCGGCTGCAGTGCGTAAACTAACTGGGGCTGTGCTTCTTCAAAAAAATACCACAAACCAACAAATCCAATAGTTTCTCGATCGCTCTTAGTTTCGATAAACCACAAACCGAATTTCTTTTCTGCAAACAGCTTTTTGTTTTCGACAAGCATGTCTTCAACCTTTTGCAGCGACAATATTTCGCCGTCGCACAGATATCTCCTCACATAAAAATTAGTAAACATTCTGTGGATCGTGTTGAGGTCGCTCTCCACAATCGGTTTCAAAACTAATCTCTCTGTTTCAAATATCATGGGGATTATTTATGTTCGATTAAAGGGCGATCGCACCTATCCATATTAGTCCAGGACGCACGGGTGGTCAGAAACCGGGTTTTTTATGAAAAGATGGGTTGCAGCCCGTAGATTCGGTAAAAAAGTCGGTTTCTTTGATAAGAGTGCGATCGCAAACTGTTTATTTTTGTAGTTGCGGTGTCTTCGCCGGCGGGTCCATGCGTCCATGACTGTCTAAAAAATATTTTTCCCCAAACAAAAAGCGCCCCTATTTCTAGGAGCGCTTTTTGTCAATCAAAAGCTAAAACTTAGCCATTGATAGAAGGAGCAACCATTGCTACTGGAGTGACTTCACTAGCAGCCAAGTCAAGTGGGAAGTTGTGAGCGTTGCGCTCGTGCATTACTTCCATACCCAAGTTAGCGCGGTTGATGACATCAGCCCAAGTATT
>NZ_JAUBTS010000111.1:0-11742 GCF_036705105.1 Microcoleus sp. B9-D4 | reverse complement strand
GCTGCCTATCTTTTTTTAGCACAAGTGGGTTAAATCTTTACGCTCTCTGGATTTGGGGCGGGTTGTCACCCCCCCAGGGCAAAACGTGGATCAATGTTGCTGCGATAATTTGCGTTTAACACGCGCAATGTACACCAAATTAGGGCTTGCCAGATTTCCGGGCGAATTGCCTTCAACTATTATTCAAGAAGTGCCGAACGAGGGAGAGGAACCCGCAGAACCGTCACAGGTGCAAATTCCAGATTTGGTTAGCTTTATGGACTGGATTTTTAAGCGTGATGATGAACGCTGGGGACAATGGGAAGTGCAGATAAACGTCAAGGACGCGGACGTTACCAAAGAAGGCGACCAAAAGAAGCAAGTTAAGTTTCCAAACTTAGCAGAATCTATTGCTGAAATAGAAGGTCAAATGCTGTCATTGTCTACAAATGTAGACGCATTGATTGCTATCAATACTAAGAATTTAGTTGAATCGGGATTGTCTCGCCAAGAAGCCATTAAAGGGTATTTGGCGTCAAAGTCCATCATTAAGTACATGGCTTTTAAGACTCAAGAGATTGATGTAACTGTACCTCTTTGCTTTACCCCTGGGGCTGAATCAATAGACGCATTAGTCAAAGAATCCGAGTTGCATCTTAAAGGGATGGATTACACAGAAAAGGAAACTTTGCGCGACGTTTTCCTGGATTTGTTGCAAGCAGCAGCCATTATCCGCGCCGTCCACTGGCAGCGAATTGATACTAAAAAAGATACTAAGTCTCAATTGTTAGGGATTTTAAAGGGCAGTCTAGACCTTGCCAACTCTATTAAAAATCCTACGCGACCAGCAGACGGCAGCGAGCAGCCAAAACCCGCAGAGGACTTTGAAGACTTTCTTGACAACGCCGAAGACGGATTTAGAAACGTGACGGGCATTACCGATATGCAAAACCCATACGGTAAAACACCAGACCGCCGCCCCCGTATTCGACAAATTGGGGACAACATCGCACAAGCGGGGAAAGATAACTAATGGCAACTGCTCAAGCAATCCCCAAAATAGGGATGATTTTAAAAGATTTAGCATCCCGAAAAATTCGCTCAAGTTCTACGGGCGGTCAATTAATAAGAACTTGGTCGGCGAGTGCCATTACTACTTCTGGCAGCGGCGGTTTTCTGGAAACTGTTTTCAATGGCGCTCTCCGTTTTGGCAACTTTTTAATTTCAGCAATTGGTAGCGCAATTTCTTTTAGTTTTACAAAGTTGTGGAGCTGGGTCGTCGGTGGTGTTCAGTTTCTTTACAATTTCGACTGGAATATATCGGACACTGCGATCGACAAACAAGTCGAGGGGTTGTGGAATTCCTTTGGCGGTATTTTGGGCGGTGCGGTTGGACGAGCGATCGGCTGGATAGGGTGCGGGATAGTTCCGGCAGCGACGGTTTTTTCATTCAATCAATCGCTGGGCACGCATTTATTGAAAGAAGTCGGAGAGCAAGCCCTGGACGAGATGCTCGACGCGGCCAGCGAAGTAATTAATGCTGGATTCAGAATGGGAACTCAGGCAACTTTTCTCTGGCTGTACAAGGATGTGCGACGCGCACTCAAAGACCCGAATAATGTTTTTGGTCAAGGGCTGCGGGCTGTACTGGGCGGCCAAACTATAGAGAATTGGGGAACTGGCGAATCGTGGACGATCGCCAAAGCGGTAGAAAATAAGATCGAATCTATCCCTAATGTTTTCTGGCGCAACTTCACAGAGGAGATGCTTGAGGAAGGTTCAGAAGCTTGTATTGAAGCAGGCTTCGCTGTCGCTGGCGGTATTGATGCTTGGCTGGCTCAGCAAGCAATGCAAAACGCATCTGTGCTGGGTGTCGATCGCACTGTGGAGATTACACCCGATCGCTCCGCACCCGACGAACGCATTATTTTGAGCGGCCCGGAAGCTGTACTGCGCCCAACAATCGTTAATGTGCTCGCAACTCATCAGATGCTTGGTAACAGAGATGTTGGAGTGCTAATTAATGGCAATCCCACAGACGACACTATTACCCCCGGAGTTCAAGAGCGGCGCTTGCTAATTGAATTTAGAGAAAAAACCACACCGCCGTGGGTAATGCCAGGGCGCAGAAGAGCGCGCCGCAGGGAGATCACAACTTTTGACATCAAGCGGGGGTTGACGTGGGAAGAAGTAAAGATTGCTGCTAAACAGTACACAACTGGCTCACGACTTGTTACTGCGCGCCTTAACAATGGGCATCAAATGCAGTGTTACGGTGCAACAGAAGCAGAAGCTTTGAGAAAGATTAACGAGTTGTTGGTACTTTCAACTGCTGAAATCTTGCCTAATGGAGTCCGTGATTCGGGTTATGTCAACCCAACAACGCGGCGGCGTTCATTGCCTTATCTGGTCTATCCTTGCAAAGCTGTACTTATCTGGAAAAAACGGACCACAGACTTAGAAGGGCGGGAAGATATCGCGGGCAACATCTGGGAAGAACAGCGGATCGAGTTTGACTTGTGGCCAGAAAACGCACCGCCAATTTTAAAACCTTTAGGTTAACAATACCTTTACAAAAATTTACAATTTGAGCAATTCAGCTCTAAAGTTTTGTGCCGAACCCTAGGGTTCGGCACAAAACTTTAGAGCTGAAACCTGCACAGAGCAAGAAATTTAGCCATTGACACCTTCAAGGAAAAAATTTAAGGTGAAGTTACCGAACAAAACCTTATGACCACTTAACACCATTTACAAAAATGAACGATATCACCCCGCAAGAATTGGCTCAAGCAATTGAAGATGAAGCGCTGAGAATTTGGTGGGAAGGGAGAGGTTTTCCTGCTGACTATACCGTTAATGAATTCTTAGTCAAGCTTCTGGAAGCTGCTTCAATTGCGGCAGCGCAAAAAAACGAATCCCTAGAAGCTGGCAAAAAAATTCTGGGTTATCCACCAGCAACAAACGGCGCAATTGTTCGCACCGTCTCGAATCAACTGTATTTCCCCCGAACCAGTACAGTTTTGTCGAATGTAGGGGTCAACCTTGACTCGGCTAATCCGACTGTAGGGTAAGGGTAATTTCTGAAAATAAAAGGAGATAATTCTTATGGGTCGATTTAGTTTTCTCATCAAATATACGGGAAAAGGAGTCACAGGGACGGGTACAGACGCTTACCGTACCACTTGCAGTTGCATTGAGCGCGTTGCGAATTTTCTCGATATTAAAGACAGAGTATACACTCCTAGCGAAGGCGATTTAGTAGACCGCGCAGGGTATACCCGAAGTATGCCTAAGCCTGATGGAACCTTTGCAGATGTTGTTGTTGCCGAAGGTAAAAGGATTTACCTTGCTAATACTCGTGCGGGAGGTAAAAAAATTCAGTTAATTACTGGATTGAAAACTGCCAAAGGTACTAATAGAAAGTTGCACATAACTTTCCCCTCGTTTATGTCTGTCGCACAAATTGCCGACGCGCTGGGAGAGTTGATTCCTGCCACAAAAATTAATACGACAGGTGTGCTGGGAGCAACTGAAATCAAACCCTTTTTTAGTATTGAAGGCGGGCGAACATATCCGATTGTGCCTAATGCTGCTGCAGTTGCTAGTACAGCGACAGTCGTAGCAACTACTGAGGCTGCACAAACAACCGTTGCCACGACTACGAAAAGTAAAAAGAAACGCGGTAGTACCACTACTCCTTAATAATTTGCGAATAAAAATTGTTAACTTTTTAAGCAACGGTTAACAATTTTTATTTAATTAAGTTGACTCTTAACAACAAAAAATGCCTCTAGATGATGAGAGCAATTGGACAACTGTCTACAATCAATTCCACGCAGCAACGGGTGAAAATCCAATTCCAAAAATTTTAATCCCTGGTACGTTCACGCAGCACACTATCAGGGCTTACTCTATCTCGCAGCAAGCCAAGCCTACATGGTGGCTAGGGGGAAGATTGACGCAATTGTTAGGGAGTAGCGCGGGCCCCGATTTTGAAGCCTCGCACTGGCCTGTACCACTCAAGCGCCAAGTCTTAATAATCCTGCCTCAGTTGACAGTTGAATACCGCATTAAATTTGAGCCGGCTCGCTGGCATAAAGAAATCGCGCTAGTTATTGAAAGCTACACCGGGCAATAAATTAATGAGTTGAGAAGAGGTTGAAAAATTTAACAGAATTGGCATCATTGTTAGGGACGATTTTAACTTCATTAATTAGTCTCATTGTGCTTTGGAATGTCACCAGAGGGGTGCTTACGCTTTTAGCTACTATTCAGCGCAAGATTACTGTTCTTAGAAGCTTGTTTATTAGCTTGCGCGGAGAGATTCGATCTCTGCAAAAGTTTCTTAAAGTTCATCACGGATATCATATTCGAGAAGAAATTCAAGACGTGCAGGAAGATTTGCTAAAGCAATACGATAACGATACAACGGGATTCTAGATGGATAAATACTCGTATCGCTTTACGGTTGCTTCCCTCAATATTTCTGTAATTATGCTGGTCGGCGCGGGAACAATCTTAGTCTTCCAAAAAGAAAGCCCAACTCCGTTATTGCCTTTTTTAGCACCAATACTCACGGGATTGGGTGGTTTGCTTGTTTCTCCTCCCAAGTCGCAGAATGACCATAGACAAAGCTAAACAACTTTTAGAAGCCGCTAATCCTAGCAAATCTCAATTATTAGATTGCTTAGAAGATTTGGCGAAAGAGTATGGATACATCCAAGGCATGACTATCGCCAATTTGCAAAATTTGGTATTTGGTAAAAAGACACTTGCAGAAATTCAAAATCTAATTGAACAAATTAAGCAAAAAATAAAATGCACAAACTAATTTTTACAATGTCGTTAGCTCAATCCTTGGATCTAATTTATGGTAATTTACAACTTGTCTATCCCAATGGACAGGCGATCGACTATGTGGCAACTTCCGGCTGTGCAGATTATCAGCGCCCTGGTGATGAGTGGGTACGCGGCAAAGGGCCTATTCCTGCTGGCGAGTATGCAATACCAACTGAGGGTTACTGGTTAGACACGCGGGGAGTTGAAGGATTATTTTTTCATATCACGCCTGACCCCGTGATTTCAATTCATGGCATAAGAGCCGAACTAGGCATTCATTTTGACGCCAATATGCCGGGTACGGCGGGTTGCATCGGAGTAGTGCGACAGTTTGGTTGGCGGCGGTTGTGCGATCGGCTTGCATCGATCGCAGAATTGGGCATCAAGTCTTTGCCACTAACGGTGAAGTATTGAAACAAGCGCTATATGTGGTGTCAACACAGCTTCCTTGCCACACCACATATAGTATTAATCCCTGATAGGGTTTTAGGTGGTTTGCCCCAGCGTGCAAGACTGCCCTTTTTTCAATCCCTGATAGGTTTTTTTGCTGGGAAGCTGACCTCCCGCAAGACTTGTACAGCGCAAGCTTATGGCCAGCTATCAAAATAATAGCATTTAGAGTTGGGGATTCTATTTAGAAACACTTTGGCGAGATTTGAGTTCATAGTAGATGGCCCACCAGTATCACAACAAGCTCGTAGGCGAGCTCTTCTTAAAGCTTGGAAAGTGACAGTGAGGCAAGAGGCTGAACAATACTGGTCTTCGGAGCAGAAAACAGCTACTGGCCTAGTGATGCTTCAGATAACTTATTTCTACGATTCTGTTAAAATCGATGTAGACAACATAGTAAAGCCAATTCAAGATGCAATTATCGGGCTAGCCTATGTCGATGACGATCAAGTAACTGATGTTCTAGTCCGCAAGAGGAATTTATCAACTAACTTTAAAGTAGAAAATATGACCTCGATTCTAGCGGAAGGATTTGCCCGTGGTAATGAATTCTTGCACATTGTCGTAATTGATGCTCCTGACAAAGAGGTACTGACATGATCGCAACCCCAACTGCAAACATAGAAAGAGAGCAACTGCTGAAACTAGCAGAGGAGTATCGTGAGAAAGGTTATGAAATTTCATTTCATCCAAACTCTGAAGATTTACCGGACTTCCTTAAAAGCTATCGCCCGGATCTGATAGTGCGCCGGGGCGAAGAATCGGTGGTTATTGCAGTCAAGTCACGCGCTTCACTCAAGTCACCCTCTACTACATATCTACGTAATTTAGCCCAAGCAGTAGCAGAAAATCCCGGCTGGAGGTTTGAGTTAGTGATGACTAACTCGGAGGATGCAGTCGATATTTCCCAAGCTGAGGATTCTTTTCAAGAGCATGAAATAGAGTTGGGTTTGCAAGTCGCCAAGCAACTTGTAACACAACATCTAGAGTCAGCAATGCTATATTCTTGGTCTTTAGTTGAGGCAACTTTGAGGATTGTTGCCCATAAAGAAGAGCTAAGTTTGCAAAGATTAGAACCGCTGTATTTAGTGAAACAACTGACGGTTGAGGGCGTGATTTCTAAATCCGAATATCAGTTATTAATGAATGCGCTTTCTTTGCGGAACGCTATTGCTCATGGGTTTAAAACTACACAACTTACGCACAATTCTGTTTGCGAACTGATTGAGGTAACAGAGAAAATATTGAAAGATAATACGGCGGTTGTCTAAAGCAAAAAGGTTGGGTTTCCTTTCGTTAACCCAACCTATTAATTAAATGAGACTTAAGAGTTTAGCCTTGATTCACAACGGTCGGTTTTAAACTTTCCTGTGACTTCGATCGATCTAAACCATTTTGCACTTCCACAGATTCCTTAATCGGTTTCCGCATCTCAATTAAACTCAAAGCTTTGTTGACACTTTCAGGTAAAATCACTACCAAACTGCCGGCCGGCGCCTCGTCTAAAGCCTTGTTAACAGCCGTTGTTTCGTCGAGAATCAACTCGTATTCAACTTGAGATTTCTTTGCGGTTCCGGCAGAAATCGCCTCTGCAATTCCCTGGCAAATTAACTTTGCCACAACACCGGGTTCTCGCCCGCGCCTGTCAAGATCTTCTTTGACAATGATACGATCGAACATCTCGGCCGAAAGTTTGCCCAGCGTGACAAAATCTTCATCTCGCCGGTCTCCGGGGGCGCCGACTACCCCGATCCGCAGTCCCTGCCAATTCAGCACGAAACTGCCCAAAGCTTTGTAGCTGTGGGGGTTGTGGGCGTAGTCGAGTAAAGCGTGGTAGCTGCCCAATTTAAACAAGTTCATCCTTCCGGGAGTTTGACCCACCGATGCTTGGAAGCTTGACAAAGCAGCGCGAATATCTTCTATTTTCAATCCTTGGGCAAAAGCCGCCAAACAAGCTGCTAAAGCATTGGCAATCATAAACGGCGCGCGCCCGCCCATCGTCAGCGGCACGTTCACAGCCTGCTCAATTCTCAGCGTCCAATCGCCTTTTAAGATCGACAAATACCCATTTTCGTAAATCGCTGCCAGCCCGCCTGCAGCGGTATGTTTGGCAACCAGTTCGTTGTCCGGGTTCATGGAAAAATATGCAATTTGAGCCTTGACACGCTGCGCCATTTGTGATACTAGCGGGTCGTCTGCATTCAAAACTGCATAGCCTTTGGGCATTACCGACTCGACGAGGACGCTCTTGAGTTTGGCAAGTTGTTCCACGGTGTCGATGTCGCCAATTCCCAAGTGATCTGCCGCGACGTTCAAGACGACGCCGACATCGCACAGATCGAAGCCGAGGCCCGATCGCAAAATTCCGCCTCTAGCCGTTTCCAACACGGCCACTTCTACCGTTGGGTCAGACAAAATCAATTGAGCACTCTGGGGCCCGGTATTGTCTCCGCTTTCGACCAAATAATCGCCGATGTAAGTGCCGTCGGTAGTCGTGTAGCCAGTAATCTGACCTGTCTGCTTGACAATGTGAGCAAGTAGGCGAGTGGTTGTCGTTTTGCCGTTGGTTCCCGTTACCGCTAAAATTGGCACCCGGCTGGGTTGAGGCGAAGGGAATAGCATATCGAAGACGGCGCCGGCGACGTTGCGGGGTAAACCTTGACTCGGGGCGACGTGCATTCTGAAACCCGGTGCTGCGTTGACTTCGACGATGACGCCGTTGACATCGCGCAGGGGTTGGGAGATGTCGGGAGTTACTACGTCAATGCCGGCGATGTCCAAACCGATAATTTTGGCGACTCTGGAAAACAGCCAGACGTTTTCTGGGTGGATTTCGTCGGTGCGATCGACTGCAATGCCACCGGTACTCAAGTTTGCTGTCGCGCGCAAAAATACTCTTTCGCCGGCAGGCACTACGGAATCCATCGCGTATCCTTGTTTTTGCAGCAAATCCAGGGACAATTTGTCGATCGTGATCCGGGTGAGCACGTTGTCGTGTCCGTCTCCTCGCTGCGGGTCGCTGTTTACTTCTTCAATAAGCTGTTCTACTGTAGACCGGCCGTCGCCCACGACGTTAGCGGGGACTCGTTCTGCGACTGCTATGACTTGTCCGTTGACTACCAATACTCTGTGGTCACGGCCGACGTAATAGCGCTCGACAATGACGCTTTTTGTTTTTGATGCGGCGCTGGCTAAGTCGTAGGCTTCTTCTGCTGCTTCCCAGGAATTGATGTCGATCGTAATGCCACGGCCGTGGTTGCCGTCTAGGGGTTTGAGGACGATCGGATAACCTCCGACATCTTCGATCGCCCCGCGCAGTTCATCCAAATAATGAATCACCGTTCCTCTGGGAACCGGCACGCCGGCGCTGGCGAGGATATTTTTGGTACCTTCCTTGTCGCAGGCAAGTTCTACCCCCAAAACTCCCGTCCGGTTGCTCAGAGTTGCCTGAATCCGCTTTTGGTGAACCCCGTAGCCGAGTTGAATCATAAACCGGGCGCTCAAAGGTATCCAAGGAATGCCGCGGGCTTCTGCTTCCTTGATCAGTGTTTCCGTGCTCGGCCCCAGGGCCGCCGACGCCGCAAACTCTCTCAGGTCTCTCAAATCTTGGACTAATTCTGCTGCTGGATAAGTGCCTGTCTCAGCAATACTTTGGCACATCCGCACGCCCGCCCGCGCTGCATAGCGACCTGCTTGTTCGTTTTGATACTCGATTACTACTTGGTAAATGCCTGGGGTCGCAGTCTCGCGGGTACGGCCGAACCCGACCGGCATTCCTGCCATTTCCTGAAGTTCTAGAGCGACGTGTTCGATTACGTGTCCCATCATTGTGCCTTCTCTGACCCGTTGCAGGAATCCTCCCTGATGGCCTGGAGAACAGTGATGGTCGTTCAAACTCGGAAGTGTGGCGATCAACCCTTCATAGAAGCCAGGAATTTCCGCTGTGGTTTTATCTGCCCACTCCTCTAAATCCAGACGCATCAGGACGAGTTTCTGGCGTCGGATGCTCCAGTAGTTGGGGCCGCGTAATGTCTGGATTTTAAGTATTTTCATGGCAGTTAGAGGGGTATGGGGCGCGAAATCTTATAGATAATTGGAGCATTTATTCAATTTCGATCTAGATTGCTCGATCGACTGTTCGCTACGAACAGTTTGAGAGTGAATTTCCAGTTATGGGCTACCCAATTGAAAATTCATGCCCCTGCGATCAGCTAAAAACAAGTACAGATTCATGGCTAGCAAAAACTCAAAGCCCGAAGCTAGAATTTTCTGTGGTTCGGCCTCTTGGGGTCAGACCGTGGCTGCTTCGGAATCTATTCTATTGTTGTATCCATGATTCGGCCGGAATGCCGCCTAATTTCTGCCGAATCAATGACAAGAGATGTTCTACGTTAGTTGGCTGTGCGGCATTCGGGGGGCCAGCCCGACTCGGAACACGCTCCTGATGGCATTGGTTTGCCTAGGGGCATATTGTAGCAATCTCCGTGACACAGGACGTGCAAGCGCATATTGAACAGACTTAAGGGTTCTGTCGCTCCTACCATAGACTCATTGGTATAAAAATTTTCCCTAGAATCAACAATAGTCACAGTGCCTTTACCGAGAATTTTCATAGTATCGTCTCCCTCAAACAAGGCGCAGGTGTCTTCGTCAATACCAATAGCGAGGCGATCTGGATGGCAAGCCACAGCCGACAGCAAGCGAGCCATGCGGTTGCGGTTGTGAAAATGCTGATCGACGATGATCTCAGGAATAATGTTAAGTCCGTTTGCCATGTCTACTAAAGAGCGGTTCGGTGACGCGCCACTCCCACCGCCTGCAATCATGTGATATCCCATCACCGCCGCACCCGCGCTGGTGCCAGCGAGGGTAATCTTGCCTTCGAGAGTTTCTTTGCGAATTTTCTCCATCAGCGGGGTGTCCGCCAGCAGCCCACAGAGCCGCAGTTGGTCGCCACCTGTGATGAATACGCCCGTACAGTCTTCTAAGTAATCCTTCCAGACGGGGTTTTCCCCTTGTTCGCGTTCGCGGATGTCCACTACTTTGACGGCGCTAACGCCCATTTCGTCAAATATTGTGCGGTAGCGGTTGCTAATTCCTTCGGGATCTCGCGAAGCGCAGGGAACGATCGCCAGCCGAGCGTTTGCACCCCCAGCACGGCAAAAAAAGGTGTTCAGAATCTCTCGCCCGTGAACTTTGTCTTCGGCTCCCCCGATGACCATTATCGAGGTTTTTGTGCGCTGGGGAATATTGTGTTCAAGGGCTTGAGATGTCAACTGCTGCATGGTGTGTCTTCCTCTGTTGGATGTGAAATTCAATTTTGCCGTTGCTGTGGGTACAATAGGGCTTTTTAAGAATAAATTTTTGTTTGTGCAAGTGAGGTGCGATCGCCGATCGCGCGATCCCGCAGTTGTTTGGGGGCGAGTTTACTTGCAGTCGCTGTCATGAAAAACAGATTATTTTTGTACAAAACCGGCCCGCCGACAAAGGAAGAAAATTTAACTTGCAAAAATTCTCAGAAATTATAAGAAATTATAAAGAATAAAGCAATTACTGAAAACTGAACTCCCTCTAAGGGTCAAACTAGAGGTGATGTATCAATGAAATTCCAATAATTGTGCGATTTGACGTTGTTACCCTATTTCCAGAATTTTTCCGGGCTCCCCTGGAGTCGGGACTGATGGGCAAAGCCTTAGCTAAAAAGATTGCTGAGGTGAATTTTGTCAATCCCCGCGATTTTACCACAGACAAGCACCAGCGAGTAGATGATGAGCCTTACGGGGGCGGAGTGGGGATGCTGATGAAGCCAGAACCGATTTTTGCTGCGGTGGAGTCGCTGCCGGTTTTGCCGAGGCGGGAGGTGATTTTGCTGACTCCCCAGGGGGAACCGATGCAGCAGGGGATGTTTCGGGAGTTGGCGGCCGCTCGCGATCAGTTGGTATTGATTTGCGGTCATTATGAAGGTGTGGACGATCGAGTCCTGCATTTGGTCACTCGCGAGGTGTCTTTGGGGGATTTTGTGCTCACGGGGGGCGAAATTCCGGCTTTGGCTTTGATTAATGGGGTTTTGCGATTGCTGCGGGGAACTGTGGCGAAGGAAGATTCGCTGAAGTTTGAGAGTTTTGAGGACGGACTTTTGGATTATCCGCAGTACACTAGACCGGCGGATTTTCGAGGATTGAAGGTGCCCGACGTGTTGCTGTCTGGTAATCACGCGGAAATTGCTCGCTGGCGCAGGGAACAGCAAATTGAAAGAACGCGCCAAAGGCGATCGGATTTGTACGATCGGTGGTTGCAGGAAAGGGAAGAATAGGAGAAAGGGCGATCGCACGAGTGGTCAATCGATTTTAGATTTTAGATTTTAGATTTTAGATTGACTTGCGCGAGATAAATGCGGGGGCTTGAGGATTTTCGATTTTCGATTTGGGATTGATTCCACGGATAAATCACGTGGCGGGTACCACCTTTGAAATT
>NZ_JAUBTS010000110.1:0-11875 GCF_036705105.1 Microcoleus sp. B9-D4 | reverse complement strand
GTCCAAAAAGGACGGGCGGGACGCCCATCCCACAATAACAATTAAAATTGTAAGTTATTTAATTCGCGATCCTTAGCTGCAAAAGTGAGATGCTCCCCTTTTTAATGTTTAACTTTGTACATCACTATTTATTGCAAAATAAAACGATAGCATTACTGTGCATGACTACCCAACTTTTTTCTGTTAAGATTAGAGAGCTTGAGGGTGAATACTAAAAATATAAATGAGGACTTAGGGTATGCAAAAGCGACAATTGGGGACATCACAAATTCAGATTACCCCGATAATTATGGGGACTTGGCAAGCTGGGAAGCGGATGTGGGTGGGAATTGAGGATGCTGAAACTGTCAAAGCAATGCGCGCGGCTTTTGAGGCAGGTATTACCACCTTTGATACGGCTGAGGTTTACGGAGAAGGGCATTCGGAACAAATTATCGGTCAAGCACTTTCAGATGTAAGATCGCAAGTAGTTTATGCTAGCAAAGTTTTCGCCAACCACCTGAAACCCGAGTTGGTAATCGAAGCGTGCGAGCGATCGCTAAAAAACCTCAACACCGATTATATCGACCTTTACCAAATCCACTGGCCCGCCGGCAGTTGGAATTCCGAGTTAGTGCCAATTGCAGAAACAATGGACGCCCTGAACAAGTTAAAAGAACAGGGAAAAATTAGGGCGATCGGCGTTTCCAACTTCTCCCGCGCCCAAATAGAAGAAGCTGCCCAATACGGACGCATCGACAGCCTGCAACCGCCCTATTCTCTGTTTTGGCGCTGGGTAGAAAAAGATGCTATGTCCTATTGTGTGGACAATCATATCTCCATCATTGCCTATTCATCTCTAGCTCAAGGAATATTGACAGGTAAATTCGGGCCAGAACACAAGTTTGAAGAAGGCGACCACCGCGCCAAAAATAAGCTGTTCATCAAAGAAAATTACGACCGGGTGCAAACAGCATTAAATCAACTCAGGCCAATTGCCGATCGCCACCAGATAAGCTTGGGCAACTTAGCTTTAGCTTGGTTGATTTCCCAGCCACAAACAAATGCAATTGTCGGCGCGCGCGACGGGGAACAAGCAGCCGAAAATGCTAAAGCTGCTGAGGTAAAATTGAGTGAAGAAGAATTAAAAGAAATTGACGCGATCGGGCGAACAGTCACCGACCATTTAGACGATAACCCCGTTATGTGGAACTTCTAAAACAGAACTGACGCAACTGGCATATATAGTAAGGTATCCCGGAACTCACCGAAGATCACCATTCTCGCTTAACGGGCTAGAAGCCCGTTCCACAAAGAGTGAATTTCTTGTGGAATGGGCTTCTAGCCCGTTCCTAAAAAGCTAATGAGGTATAATATTTACTGCGCTGTGGAAATATTCAAAAAGTTAAAATCAAAAATCCGCAATCTAAAATCGAATGAGTTACTGCCTAAATCCCAACTGTTCCAAGCCACAAAACCCTCCCGCAGCCAAAATTTGCCGAAATTGCCGTTCAAAACTGCTGCTGCGCGATCGCTACCGGGCTATAAAGGCGATCGGACAAGGCGGTTTTGGCAGAACATTCCTCGCCGTTGACGAAGACAAACCCTCAAAACCTCGCTGCGTCATCAAACAATTTTTACCCGCAGAAACCCAACTCATCCCATCAGCAAGCAATCGCAACAGCAAAAAAGCAGCCGAACTTTTTGAACAAGAAGCAATGCGATTAGACGAATTGGGCAAACATCCTCAAATTCCCGAACTCTTAGCCTATTCCATCCAAGACAGCAGACAATATGTAGTCCAAGAATTTATCGACGGGCAAAATTTAGCACAAATTGTAGAAACAGAAGGCACATTTACAGAAAATCAAATTCAAGACTTACTCAATAGCTTATTACCCGTCCTTCACTTCATCCATTCCCACAACGTCATTCACCGAGACATCAAACCCGGAAACATCATCCGCCGCGCCGACAAACAATTAGTTTTAGTAGACTTTGGCGCTGCCAAAATCGCCACAGGTACAGCATTACTCAAAACAGGAACCAGCATCGGCAGCCCCGAATACATCGCCCCCGAACAAGCTAGAGGCAAAGCATTTTTTACCAGCGATTTGTACAGTTTAGGCGTAACTTGTTTGTATTTGCTAACTCAAGTTTCCCCTTTTGACCTCTTCGACCCTGGTGAAGATGCCTGGATCTGGCGGCAGTATTTGGCCAACAACCCGGTGAGTGAAGAACTAGGTAAAATTTTAGACAAAATGATTGCCAATGCTACCAACCGCCGCTATCAAACGGCTGTTGAAGTATTAAAAGAAATTAATCCCCAAATTGCGATCGACCTAGCAATTCCGCAAACAAATTCCAAGTTAGTTAAACCCGGAAAAACTCCCGCCCCGCCCCAACAGCAAACCTATAACTGGCAATGTCTTCACACCCTAACAGGTCACAAAAACTTAATTTACTCTGTTGCTTTCAGCCCCAACGGAGAAGTTGTAGCCAGCGGCAGCGATGACAAAACAATCAAGCTGTGGGGAGTTGAAGACGGGCAAGAAATTGTCACCCTCACAGGACACGCTAACTCGGTTTATACAGTAGCTTTCAGCCCAGACGGACTGATGCTAGCCAGCAGCAGCCACGACAAAACTGTCAAACTTTGGCGGATGAAAGATGGGCAAGAAATTCTGACTCTAAGCGGTCACAGTAACTCAGTTTACGGCGCAGCTTTCAGTCCCGATGGCGGAATTATTGCTAGCAGCAGTTGGGACAAAACAATCAAGATTTGGCGCATCAAAGACGGGCAAGAAATTCGCACCCTTGTGGGTCACACTAATTTAGTTTATTTTGTTGCTTTTAGCCCGGATGGCGAAACTCTTGCTAGTTGCAGTTGGGACAGAACAATCAAGATTTGGCGCGTCACAGATGGGAAGCTAATTCGCACACTTACAGGTCATACAGACTCCGTTCGCTGCATAGCTTTCAGTCCGAATGGAGAGTTTTTGGCTAGCGGCAGCCATGACAATACTATTAAAATGTGGTGGGTCAAAGATTGGCAAGAAGTTTTAACGATCACAGGACATTCTTGGTATGTTGATTCTATTGCTTTTAGTCCCGATGGCGAGATTATGGCTAGCAGCAGCAATCAAACTATCAAGATTTGGCGAGTGAAAGACGGTCAAGAAATTTGTAATATTGCGGGTCATACTAACTCGGTCTATTCTGTTAATTTTAGCCCGGAAGGAGAGTTTTTGGCTAGCGGCAGCAGCGATAAAAGTATTAAGCTTTGGCAGAATACCATGTTTGTTTGATTAACCACGATCGAAATTGTTTGTAGTCGGTGGGCGGGGGCAGGTTTATGATAATTGTGGGTTTTAGGCGATTATTGTTGGTGAACCTGCCCCTACAGGAATTATGGTCAATTCACCGAACACGATATGATTCAACCGTTTTCCCTTTCAATTTTTTGCCGCAACTCCCGAATGACTGTACTTGTAGGGCGATCGCGCGACATTTGCCAGCATTCCTCCACAATTTCTGATACATTAAAATTGGGAAAATAACGGCTAACTGAACTTTCGACATATCGATCGTTTTGCAAGTCGTAAATTCTGAGCTTATTTTTCTTAAACAGCCACACTTCCGGCACTTTATAAGGCAAGTAATCATCTAAATCGGTGTAGCTAGTTACGTCTACTTCGATTACTAGATCGGGCGGCGGTTCAACACCCCAAGCAATCCGATCTTTACCAAGAATTGCCGCGCAATTATCGATATAAAAACAATAATCTGGTTCAATCCCTCTTACCTCCGGCAAATCCATCGTAATTGGCGTAAACGCTTCATAATCTCGCCCCAAGTAATCTAGGAAAACCATTGCCACCATTGCAATAATATGAGATTGTTTGCCGTGTACTGGTAAAGGGGACATTAACAAAATCTCTCCGGGTCGATATTTGATGCGTGGAATCTGACGATCGCCCAATTGTGCTACAAGTGCTTGGTAATCCTGCCAGTTTCCGGGGAATTTTATAAGTGTTCCTGGGCGCAAATGAATTTTTTCTGGCGTGACAACTGCAAACATAAAACTTATACCTCCTGACTGAGGATGTGTGTTTTAAACAACTAAAAGCTATTATCAATCTATCTGCTTCACCACCTCCAAGGTCAGCCCTAGCACCCCTGCAATTTGCTCATCCTTCAATCCCAACAGTCGTAATTTACCAACCATTTCAATTTTAACTTGATTCGTGCCATCCTGGTAGTCGGGAGTCGGAGGCTGACTTTTATCTGGGGTAGGAGTGGATAGTTCTGAGCAACCATTGATATAGTTAATTGTGTTGCTATCACCCTCAATATTATTACTATTATTTAAAGCAATCTTTATAGTTGATTGCCGTTTTAGGACAGATTTAAGATTACGTTTATCAACTGATTCGCCGAAAACATCAGATAACATATGCAAAAGCTTGTAACCTACATCCTTAGCATGACCCGCCGTACAGCCATAAGTATATGCAATATCAGAATACTTTTGTCGCTTCAGTATTCCCTCGATAATTCCGCGCTGCAAGTCATTGAGATGTTTGCCAGTCTTCGCCCAGACCACTTCATCTACAAATTGCAAGATATGGGCAGTGTCCATCAGTAGGGGTGTCAGAAAACTATAGTTAGTATAGCCGACTTTATCCGCCTTTATCCGTCTTTTTCCGCCTTGCATTGCGATTTTAGAAATGCCCGTCTTTTTCCGTCTTTTTTCGCTTTGCAGTTTTGAGCGATCGGTCTATGATGTGGAAAAGGATAAAAAGCAGCTTCGTTAGAAGAAGGGAGTGTACATCTAATCCCACTCTCCAATAGCGACCGATGGGGCTTTACTAAGTTGCGAGTTGCGATCGCACTTCTAAATTATCTTATAGGTTTTGGGCGCTCGCCTGTATTGCGAACAGAATTTCATCTACCAGTTTTCAGGCTTCTAATGTTTATCGATCGGTCAGATAGGCAGGTTTTTCCGATATTATCCCATCTTTCCGACATTTGAGCAAATTTTTCTGGAAAGTTCAGACTCAATCCGACTGCCAGGGCGTTCGGGTGTAGTTTTTGATTGGGAACGTAGTGTTTGACACTTAGATTGTTAAATATGAATCCGTAAAAGGAGATAAGTATGAAAAAATTGATTGTGGGCATGATTTCTGGAGTTGGAATTTTTGCTTCTACAATACCAGGGGTAGCTCAGAATCCACCACCTCCAAACATCCCATCTGGTATCTATGCGAGTCAAGGTCACAACTATTACTGGAATAACACCGAGAAAGCTTCGTGTCACATTGTCGGTCCTGCCCAGTTGAGGCTATTCGTTAATAGAGGTGTGCCGAGTCGAGGAAATGCACCTTTTACCCCCTATAATTTTCAAGGTGGTTGTCTATGGCCTCAAGGGCTTTATGTGCCACCAAACAACCAAGGCAAAGTGATGTACATCAACTCCCGTAAAGAGATTTGCCACGTAGGACCGTCATTGTTCGGATTGTTACGCAAGCAATTTGGAACGCCGCAGGAAGGTTCTTCTCTAGAAGTTATCTCTCAAGGTTTGACAAATATTGGTACTTGCCCAAATCCTGGATAAAATCTTGGGTCTTATGGCCTCTATCGCCTTACAAAGAGGGCCGGTAATTCCCACCTTATTTGTCAGGCAATTGCGCTGTACTTTTTTGTGCGATCGCCCTGTCGATGAAAAGTGTAGAATTGTAGATGCGATCGACCCTTGTCTTTTTTCACTGACAGGGCGATCGGGCTTGGGTTTTGATAGGAAAGAAGTTCAATAATCCTTCCTTAAGAAGGAGGTACTATGAACCGACAGTTAACTGAAATTGGAGAACTAACGGATGAAACTAACTCTAAAATTGATTTTGATATCCGCTGCTGTGCTGGTTACTAATTTTAATATGCACGAAGCAAAAGCGCAAGCAGTTAAGTGCTTTGATGTAAGTTCGAGGACAGGTTGGCAATACTTTGACCTTGGGGGTCCATATACTCGTATAGCCAGTGTTGGTGGAGGTTGGTCTGTAGATGCGAGAAGCTATGCTCGTGTTGGTCCTCAAGGTCACAATGAACCTGGGCTAGAGCCATATAACCAATATAAATACGATCAAGGATATCCTTTTGGTGCATTATTTGTAGATATTCCCACAGATGGTATTGGATATGTATGGGTGCGGGGGGCTCAACAACTACCTAAACCAATCACTCGGACTGCTATACGAATTAACGATGCTGACAATGCACTAGGAGACAATTCAGGTGTTCTCAGAGTTTGTTTTAGTCGATAAGGGAGTAGGGATACGATCGCCCCGGCTCTCCTGGCTATCCGGTGATTGATATAGCTTATGTGTCTCAGGGCAAGGATTTCAGCCATTTCGTCACCAAAATTTTGTACTTTTTGATACACTTTTTACCACAAATCCAAGAGAGCCATCCCCCCTTACTTTTTTTATTGATAAGCGATCTTACTCTTTGTGCGGATGCGATCGCTCTTGACTTTTTTTATCGATCGGCAATCGCCCCTCTCTTTTTTACCGATCGACATCGACGCTGATTAGAAGCGGATAATCTCGATCGTGCATCGCGATCTCTGAAAACAAACATCAAATTCTCGAAAGAAGTTCGTTTGCCCAAGAATTAAGGGTACCTGAGAGGATTGTGCCCAGGCAAATGCTAGACGAACTGGTTCCAGATTCCCAATTTGAACGTGCACAAATACACCCCGCGCCTCAACCCTTGCAAGATTTCCAGCCAATGGCAAGCGGATAGTTTGTTCCTCCCAAATTGAACCCAATTGCAGCCCTATGTCATAAGGTAATAGGTTGAGCGCAGACCCAGTATCTAGCAGTGCATTCGCGGAGACAGAAAAGCCTGCATGACTCACAGTGATGGAATCGTGGGTAATGCTTCATCGTCAGAAAAGGGAAACTCGATCGTACTAGGCATGAGTAGATGCCTCTCGGTCATCCCGGATCATCTGCATCAGAATGTTTGCAGCTTCCGTTGCGTCGTAGGGCGACCAAACCGGATACTCGGATGCAGAAAAGATAACTTGTAGTTCAGCCTTTGGGATTTGCACAGCTAGGAGTTTGAAGAGTGATAATTTGTCTGGCTGGCTCAGACTGTTCACCAAAGGAATTAACTCAGCGAGAGACATAGTTTAAACTCCCAGACATACGAGGATACATTTATCATAAGCGATATGTGAGACACTGTTTTATAGATAGGCGATCGATCAAAAGTGTGGATGCGATCGCCCCTTACTTTTTTTATGGATAGGCGATCGATAAGGAGTGGGGATGCGATCGCACTTTTCTTTACCAAAAATCTCATTTTAAACAGAAGTACGATCGCCCTTCCTCCACCTCTTCAATAACTCCGGCGTCACCAACCCTTGCGGAAAAAATATCGTCCCCAAAACAATCAGCAAGCCAAAAATAATTAACCGCCCATCCCGCAGAAATTGCGCCAACCAAATCGGCAATCCCTGAATAGTCGCCATCCCCCTCAAAACCTCCGGTAAAGCAGTAAACACCATCCCACCCAAAACTGCTCCCAGAAACGTTCTGCTACCACCAATCAACACAGAAGTCAAGTAAATAATACTAGCATCAAAAGTACCTTGACGGGCGTTCCAAGTATTCAGGAAATGGGCACTAACAGCACCCACAACCCCAGCTAAAACAGCGCCTAACGTGAAAGCCAAAACCTTATAAAAAGTTGGGTTAATGCCGATCGCATCCGCCGCCAACTCATCAGCCCGAATCGCCGCAAAAGCCCGCCCCACCCGAATCCGTTCCAGCCGATAGACAATCGCCATGCTTACCAACAGTAAAGGTAGTACAATCCACAAATACTCGATCGGCGTCCCAAACGGTTGCGGAATCCCAAAAATGCCCACAGCCCCACCAGTAATGTCCAGATTCAGCGATAAAACCCGCAAAATTTCCACAAAAGCAATAGTTGCGATCGCCAAATAAATCCCACTCAACCGCAGCGCCGGAATTCCCACCAAAATCCCCAGCAACCCCGAAACAACCCCTGCAATTATCATCTCCACTAACAGCAATGGCAGTGGAAATAAACCCCCTGTCGGCTTAAACACCGTCGTAGATAAAATCGCCGCAATATACCCACCCAAAGCATAAAAACCAGGGCTAGCCAGAGACAACTGACCAGTCATTAGAGGCAAATACAGCGACATTCCCAACATTGCACCCAGCAACATCGAGACAATCAAAAACCCATAAGTAGTAAAAAATGTAGCCATTTGATTTTAGATTATAAATTATTAGGGAAAATCCGGTTAACTTGGTTTCCAATTTAGATTGATTAAGCTAGTCTGAATATGGTCTTCCCACCGACCATTTATGAACAAATAGTCTCTAGCGTAACCTTCCACCACAAATCCCAATTTTTTAAGTAGATTACCGCTGCGCTGATTGTGAGGCATATAATTGGCCATAACGCGATGTAAATTCAACTCTTCAAACACATATTGAATCGCAACTCGCACAGCTTCAGTCATATAACCTTTACCTTGTTGCGCTTCTGCCAGATTATATCCCAAAAAGCAGAAATGACCGGCACCTCGTACAAAATTATCAAAATTAACGTTACCCACAATATACTCAGGATTATCTTTCTCAAAAATCCACAGCTTTAAAGATTTGTCAGACTCAAATCCTTGGCAATCTTTCTCTACTTGTTTTTGCCAATAACTTTCAGTTAAAAACTCCTCCCCCCAATGTCGATGCCAGGGAGTAAAAAACCTTTGATTGTATCTGTAAAATTTAATGATTTCGCAGATATCGTCTTGATTGGCTAATCGTAAAAAAAGGCGATCGCTTACAAGTAATGGAACTTCCACTTTCATAAAACATCCCTTTATCTACTGATGCACTACAGTTCTTACAAATCATCCTACACTTTCTGAATCAAACGCCGTCCAAACAAACCCTGCGGTCTAACCAATAGCATAATAAACAATATGGCAAAAGCAACAGCATCCTTATAAGCCGAAAAATCTCCTGGCACAAAAGCCTCCACCAAACCAATGATAAACCCACCCAAAACCGCCCCAGGAATACTCCCCAACCCCCCAAGCACAATCACCGCCAAACCCTTCAAACCAAAAGCAATACCAAAATACGGCCCAGCAATACTCACACTGGAACCCACCAAACTCCCCGCCAAACCCGCCAGAAAACTGCTCACAAAAAACGTCAACACAATGTACCGATCGGTATCAATCCCCAACAAACTAGAAGTAGTAGCATCTTCAGCAACCGCCTGCATTGCTTTGCCAAACTTAGTGAAATTTATTAAGTAAGTTAAAACAGCTACAATCGCAACTGATACCGCAAAAATTACTATTTGAACAGTCCGAATCGGAATAGGTTTATCCGCTGTTCCGAAGTTAATTGCAGCGGGCAAATAGCCGTAAGTGTTAGCAGGAAAAGTGTAAATTTCCGCGCCTACTAGATATTGAATGATATTGGCGATCGCCACCGCTGCACCCAAACTAGAAACCACCGTCAGCAAAGGATCAGAGTGTCGGCGGCGCAAAGGCAAAAAAGCAACTCGTTCCACAATCACTCCCACCAAACCAGCCATCACACTTCCCAAAATTAACGCCGCAGCAAAAGGCAATTGCACCGGAAGTCGAGCATTAGCCCACAACCCGTTAAAACCGAAAGCACCTCCCATCAGCGCATAAGTGAAATAAGCACCCAAGGTAAATACTGCACCGTGAGCAAAATTAATAATTCCGAGAATAGAAAACACTAGCGTGTATCCCAGGGCAAAAATAGCATACACGCTGCCGATCGACAAACCATTCAAAAATTGTTGCAAAAACAGAGTTAAGTCCATCACCAGTTAGAGATTCGGCATCAACATTAAATCATTCAAAAACAAACAGCATACAATTTTTACTCTGACTTCTGACTTCCCCCTTGGGGGGAAGCGGGTTTAACCTCAGACTCACACTCAATAACTCATCCCTATATCCGTGTCAGAATCCCTGTCGTGCCTAACTTCATTTCAAAAACTCGAATTTACCGTTATTTCCATCAGCATCCATTTTTATCTGTGCCACATAAAACTCTTTCTGATTAATCTCACCTTCAGGCGTAAAAGAAATTTCCCCCAAAGGCGTATCGTACTTGCCACCCAACAACTGCTGATTCAAATTTGTACGCAACTCAGCCAACGGCTTTTCGCTAACCTTAGACTTAGCATTAATTGCCTTTAATGACTCCACAAAAACTTGTACGCCAGTAAAAGCCTGAGCGCTAAACTGAGGCGGTTCTTTCTTGAATTGAGCGCGATAAGCATCCCGAAAAGCCTTATTAACTTCATTTTCATATTCCGGGCTGTAGGCTTGGGCAATCAAAACCCCATCGCAAAGAGCCTTGCAAACAGGAAATACATTAGAAGTATTCAGACCGTTGCCCCCAATGATAACGCCTTTGTAACCCAACTCCCGCAACTGCTTAATTAAATTGCCTCCATCAGCGGCCAACCCAGAAATAATGATTAAATCCGGCTTGACATTTATCCCATTAGTGGCTTGAGATTGGAAATCTGTATCAGTAGTCAAGAATTTTTGGACTGTTGCCAATTCCAGCCCCATATCTTTAACCGTTGTCTGAAAAGTTTCAGTCTCAGATTTGCTAAAAGCATCATTCTGAGCAAAAAACACTGCTACTTTCTTAATATTGGGGTTTTGCTTCAGTGCGGCTTTAACTGCATTTGGCGCTACCACGGCCACAGGCGCAGAGACTCGGGCCACATAATCGCCAATCTGGGGAATGCCTTTAGCGGTGTTGGAGGGGCCGAGTACGGGAACTTTTGCTCGATCGGCGATCGGATCGGCACTAAAAGCCTGCTGCGAGAGAGTTGGGCCCACAATACCCACCACCTTATCCTGATTGATCAGAGTATTGAAGGCATTGATCGCCCCTTGTTCATCTCCACCGGTATCTTGGAACACCAGTTTAATCGGCGTCCCATCCACACCGCCCTTATCGTTGAAATACTTCTCAGCAATTTTCGCCCCAGCCACCTGTTCCTGACCCAGCAAAGCCACATTGCTAGTTTGCGCCACCCCAATACCTATAGATATAGTGTTGGAACTCCCCCCAGGCGAACCCTCTGGGGAAGCACCGGGAGATGGCGAAGTCGCCGGAGATGCTGTAGTAGAGGTTTGGGGAGTGTTCGTCTGAGTGCAAGCCAGCAGCAGTGAAGCGCAGGTAATGAATAAGGCACTAGGGCGAGCTGTAGGTTTTTTCATGAGCGGGCGATCGAACACATATATATAGAGCATCTCTATATAGAACATCTAGATGTGCAAATATGCTACCGATTCGTGGGAGAGTCCCCCGCCCCAACCGAGTTTCCGGGTCAAAAAGCAGCCCCAACCGATAAAGAGGAGTCAGGCAGCGGATGTAGGAGCTCTTCTAAACAGCTCAAAGCCAGTCCCTGTATAGCTTCAAAAAAAAGTCAAAAATACTTTGCCAAAACGCTTGACAAGAATTGGGGAAATAAGTATATTAATAAAGCGCCGGAAGAGAAGCGATTCACAAAGAAGGCGCGCTGAACCTAGAAAAAAGAATAGTTTGAAAGCTTAAAGCACTATTAACCTCGTCAAAAAATTAAGAGATAGAGAGCGAAAGCGAAAGCTGAACTCAATATCGCAAACAACGAGAAAAAAGTCAAGGGAAAAAAAGGAATTCAGCAGAAATGCCGAAATCAACCAAAATAACTTGACTAAAGCCAAAAAAAACAATCCAACACGGAGAGTTTGATCCTGGCTCAGGATGAACGCTGGCGGTCTGCTTAACACATGCAAGTCGAACGG